>QHOK01000079.1:5840-7947 GCA_003218755.1 Verrucomicrobiota bacterium | reverse complement strand
GACGTAGCTATTCGACTCGCGAGAAAACTTGTAACTCGTATCTCCGGTTACGGAACCGTCCCCCGCCTTGCACACCAAGCCAGGCAGAAGTCCGATCGAGATCGCAAGGACTAAGGTAAAACGTTTCATGTAATCTTAGACAACAATACAGGCTTTGGCGTTATAGTCTAATGTTCAATTTCTCCGCTAACCACCGGGAGCGCTGCCTTCAAATTCATGACGCGGTCGTTGTCGCTGCTCGCCAGCCGGTTTTACAGGCGGTGCTTGCCGCGTAGTCGTTCTTGTGGCAGGTGGCGGTGCGTTGGCCGACGCGGGTGCCGACGATCGAGCAGTGCTGTGCCCGGCGCCAGAAGATTTTGCAGCAGTTTGCCCGGAACTCGTGCTTCTGGTACTGCTGTCGCCGGATCGCGTTCGCCCGCTAGGGTTTGACGGATTTTCCGGCTGTTTCGCGGCAATCTGTGGCTGGCCGGGTTGCGTGCGCGAGGCCGATTGTCCAGCAGCATCTTGTTTCTGCGCGGTACCGGCATTGCCAATCGCATCTTGATTTTGCGGCGCGACATTCTGCGTGGCGTTGGCGTTGCCAGTCGCGGCTTGATTTGGCGGCACGACATTCTGCGTGGCGTTCGTCTCAGTTGCGGGATTCGTTAACGTTAGCGCTGCGGTTTCGGGGGATTGATTTGGCGGTGCGCTGTTCTGCGCGGCTTCGGGCACACTCGCCGGATTTGTTAACGCCGGCGCCGCGTTTTCCGGGGCCGTCACAATTTGCGGCGCCGCAGTTTCGCTCGTCGTTGGGACTTGCTTCGCCGGAGCTGGCGAAGACTGGGCTGCGACCGGATGCGACTTTCTCGATGATATCGTCAAAGCCTTGACGCCAACGTAGGACCCAGAGAGAACAAGGAGCGCAGCGATTCCGATCCCAATTGCCTTGAGTTTTCGCGCGTCCCAAAATTGCACTTCCTCTACAATGTCCTCCGGTCTTCGCGGGGTAATTGGAACTTGTGCCGCGGGCATGACCTTCGGCGTCACGAGCGCCGGTTTTTCCACGGGCGGGGGACTGACTGACGGTTTTGCAACGGCCTTCTTCTCCTCGCGCGTTTTGGCGACTTTTGGCGACACGACAGGAGCAGGCTTTTCCGGTTCCTTAACTGTTTTCTGCCTTTCTTGCTGTATCGGCGCTGCCGCGGCGTCCTTTGGCAGAACTTCTGCCGGTTTAAGCACAATTTCCGGAGCGGGCGGTTTCTTCGAAACCGGGATGGGCACGGCCGGCTCAATCGCGCGCTTTGACTCGACCTTGGCCTCGGACACGGCAGGCACTGGCGGCTCAATCGCCCGCTTTGACTCGACTTTGACCTCAGACACCGCAGGCACAGCCGGCTTAATCGCGCGCCTTGACTCGACCTTGGCCTCAGACACCGCAGGCACTGGCTCCTTCGGCGAGGCCGGCGGCATTTGCGTCGGAGGTGACGATGGCAGCATAGCTTCGACCGGCATCGGGAGAGGTGCGACAGGAACCGCCGGTGGGACAGGTTTCGCAACGGCTGGCTTCGGCGCCGGCGTTGACACGCTTGGTGGTCTCCACGGCCGGGCGGGCGTCGCCTGCTGGTCGGGCGGAGTCAATGGAGCGGTGGCAATTCGAGTCGGAGTTTTCCGGGCAAGCGGCGGCGTCGGTTCCAGCGGCGAGATAGTTGAGCTACCGGGTCGCGCCGTAAATCCCGCTGTAGGATGCCCTGGCACTCGAGGAACGATGCCCTCGGCATTAAAAATCTCGCGTAGGATTTGCCCGCAAGAGTTGGACTCGATTTGCTTGGCGATAACAAATGAGAGAAGTCGGTTTGCCTGTTCGGAAAGTCCTGGAATTGCGACGTAGGCCTGAGAAGAAAGTGAAGCTGCGATCGGACAGTTTCGCCCCGCGACGATACGGTAAACCAAAGTCCCAAAATGCTCGCACATGTTGTCCGCGCGACCGGGATCTCCGAGCATGTCGGTCGTCATGGTGGAGCTGGCGTCTTCGGGCGCGTTCATCCGCGCCAGCTCGGGTGCCTCGTTCACGGCCAGAAAGCGAGGATAAAGCTTTGGCCGCGCATTGCTAAGCTGGCTTGCGCCTTTC
>QHOK01000079.1:0-5788 GCA_003218755.1 Verrucomicrobiota bacterium | reverse complement strand
TCAATGAGTTGGACCACGCGCTGATTGCGAAGAACACTCATCAGATCATTTCCCTCCGGCTTTTCAAGCAAGATAGAGACGTAATCGGAAAAAGCGCGAATTCCTTCGATCCGAATAACCTCGGGTAAATTCAACACCATGAGCTGTGCGACATGTACGCGAAGACGTTCGAACGCGGCCGAATCTTCCAAGAGCATGGGATGCAACACGTGAAGGATTACCGGTGGCCCAGGCCCGTCTTGAGGTTCCGCGATGTAATTCAAACCAGTGAAATCCTCGTTAGTCCGGGTGAAAATCCTGAATTCTGAGTCGAGCTTCCTGTCTACGGTTTGAACCTCAATGGGCTCGGGAACTGCGGATTGCGACAAGTCCTTCTCCGGCACAGCGGCCTCGTCCCAGTCGACCAGCTCGGCCGTGGGATCTGTGTAGTCTCTCGCTCGCCGAAACCCAAGAGCAGCGGCGCAAAGATTAAAGGCGCCAAAAACCTCAGCGGCAGAGGCGAAACGATTCTTACGATCTTTCTCCAACAGCCGGGTCAGCACATCCCGGAATGGCGGCGGAAGATCCCCAGGTAAACGTGAGGCGTAGCTGTCCGAGCTTAGTCGGCTCGCCGCAATTTCTGCCGACGATCCATTTTCCGGAGGGCACGCCAGCAGCAAATACCAAAGTGTTATTCCGAGAGAAAAAAGATCCGTCCGCACATCCATAGGCTCCTCCCTAAGCTGCTCTGGACTGGCGAAAAGGGGCGTGCCCAGAAATCGCGCGCCGTCTGCGGATTGATCATCGCTAAACGAACGGGTCGCGCCCGGAAGGCTGGGCTGCACGAGACCAAAATCAATAAGTTTAGTGAACAATGGCCCTTTGGACTCTGTGAGCATGATATTTGATGGTTTAAGATCGCGGTGGATAAAGCCGCCGTTGTGTGCGCACTTTAAGGCCCCGGCGATTTGTTGTCCGACCTCCACAACATGTCGCAACCCGAAAGGACCATGTTTAGCTACGTGATCTGCAAGGCTGCCGCCGCCGCAATACTCCATGGCATAATGCAGCACGCCATCCATTTCTCCGAAGTCGTAAAGCCGGGCAATGTGTGGATGCGACAGTTTCGCCACGGCTCGCGCCTCTGTTAGAAATCTTTGGCGGACGCCAGCATCAGCGGCATAGCGTTCCGTGATAATTTTGAGCGCGACGACCGTGTCGAGATACCGATGGCGGGCTTGATAAGTCCTGCCGAAGGTGCCTTTTCCGAGCGAGATCGGACGACCCTCCGCATCATTGATGATGTCGAAATTTCCGAAGCTCACCTTGCGGGCGGCTTCTTCCCCGGCTCTGCTGGCCAAGACATTAGGCATGAAAACCGTATAAATATAACTTCCCGAAGCTAGTTTTGCCAACCTTATTTTGCGTCACGATAAGCCAAATGCCGGACGTCCTTGTGTATTCGACATGCAATCAATTTGCGCATGGCGTTTTGACAATAGCAGCGGGGCCAGAAAAATCAGTCCGAAGCTGAGTCGGCCCCGAATCGTACCGGCGAAGCCAAATTTCGAGCGTCATAGCGCGCGGATTTCTCACGGCAAGGAAAATGGCGTTGTGCAAGTCGGGCGAGTCGGAAATCTGGCGGCACAGCCGCATTTATTTTTAGCAACGCGTTGAGACAACGCGTTCCACCTTCGCGAAGGTGGATCGGCTTCTCCTGAAGACGATGCCAAGGCAATCGCCGGAGGCGCAAGATAATTGTTCGTGGCTATTTCCAGCAAAGAAAGCTCCGCCGAGCAGCTGGCCAAACCAGGTTAAGGTGCTCGGCGGAGTTCCTCCTCTGCCTCAAATAAAACTAAAATTTACAGCGACTTAAGGGACGAAAAATGACTGAGGGAAACTTGCTCCGACAATGGTTCACGATCTTCTCCTTCATCATCATCGGCATCGGTTTCATCGTCCCTATCAGCATCGTCTCGCGGCGCGACTGCCGGCAAGTCATTCTGCTGTAATTTCTCGTAGCGCTCACGAACGTCGGCCGACAGTTTATCGAGATCTTCTTTCGTTTCGACCGGTCCGCTGAAGAGCAATTTGCCCTGCGGATCTTTAACCGTGAGCAATTTTTTTCCGTTCACGTTTTCCAATTTCATCTCGCCTTTGCCATCGCAGAAAACGATCTGCGCCTTGCCGAGGTCGATCCTTGTAGCCTTGAGTGCGCCGTTATCGCTGCTCAAAATGCGAATCTCCCGCGCGGCGCGACGGGCATCTTCCCGCGCGCGTCTCGCCGCCTCATGAGCTTTGATCACTGCTCCCCGGATCATGCCGCGTTGCGCGTCGCCCAATTGTTCTTGCAATTGTTCTTTCAATTCTTGCATTTGCTCGCCGAGATCGCCTGTTTCGTCGAAATCCCAATCCCAGTCGTGGTTTTCACCGGGCATCATCGAGTGACGCTGCGGCATTTCTTTCTTGGCGAGCTTAACGGTGATCTTTTGCTCCTGACCCTTGCGCAAGATCGTGAGCGTCACCTCAGTCCCTTCGGAGAAAGTCTGTAGCAGCTTTCGCAGTTGGCTTGGCTCCATCAAAATCTGGTCGTTCAGCATCTTAAGGATATCATTCTGCTGAACGCCTGCTGACGCGGCAGGACTGTCCGGCACCACATAATCGACGACCAATCCGAGGCCTTTCGGTAGCCCAAGCTGTTCGCTCACAACAGTCGGAACTTGCGACGTCTCCACACCGAGAAACGTCATCGGCACCTTAGGCGCTTTGTCGTGATGACCCGGATGACCCGGCACCCCTGGCGGATGAGGTGGAGCAGGCGGTTGTGGCGGCGTCGGTGGTGTCTGAGTGAACGCTGAAATCGGCAACAGGCCGATGGCTGCAATTGTAGTAATGGCTTTTATGTTCATAATATTAGTTTGTTAAATCATTGGCCCGAAACCGGAATGAGGACGACTTCCTCGCTGGGGTAAGAAACACGAAGTGACGCGCCCGTCGTCGGATTACGCCACTGCCACGTCTCATGGGTCTGGTAACGAAGGCGCCGGAGCGGCTGGCCGGAGCCGCGGGCAAACTGCAATCCTTCGTCGCGCGTGTTGTAAACCAGCCGCGTCGCGCCCGCAGGAACAAATTCATTGGAGAATGTGGACCTTGTAATTTCACTCTCACCACGAGGGGCAGGCAGAACCGGTCTTGTTTCAGGCGCAGGCGAATTTTGCGCGATTTTTTCGCCGCGCTCCTGCCGGCGTTCCATGTTCACAGCCGCGAACAAAACCAGAACTGCTGCTGCGGCGAGGCCAAAGCCTAACGACAACCGATTGTAGGGCAGCCGCGCCGGTTGCCTGGCATGCGAAGCGCCTGCCCTACGATCCATCATCGCTTCCTCAATCCGCTCAAACAGGATCGGCGAAGGCCGCGCGGGTCGCAGCTTCCTCAATTCATTCTCGATCTCGGAAAGGTCGTTCATTGGGGCTGTAGCATGTTTCTCAACGCCGCCAGTGCGTACCGGTAGCGTGACGCCGCGGTGTTTTGCGATATGCCGAGTGCGCCGGCGATCTCGGCAAAGGTCAATTCGTTCCAAATTTTCATAACGAGCACCTCGCGTTGTTCACAGGGCAGAACATCGATCGCCTCGGCGAGAGCTCGCTGCGTGTCGTCCTCAAATTCAAACTGTGGCTCGATAAATTCATTGGTTTCGCCAACCGCGGTGGCCTCACGCCGGGCGCGGCGGCTGTCGCGACGGATAAAATCGAGAGCGATGGAACGCACCGCGGCGTAAAGCAACGCACGGTTCTGGATCTTGTGGTTGCGTCGCCAGAACTTGATGAAAGCTTCCTGGACAATGTCCTCCGCGTCAGCCGCTGATTGCACCCATTGCCGGGCAAAAAGCAACAACCCCGGAGCAACTTCAGAAAAGCAACTCTTCCAATCCTCATGGCTGGCCAGATTTTGCATGACCTTTTCACGGTCTTTATACTCAAGACGCCGCCAGGGAATGATTTTGTCTAGGCCACCGAAATTTTTCTTTTTCATTGCATGGCTCGCTGTGGCAGCCGCGCGAGGGGGAGATGTCGATCTTCAGAAAGCCGTCGGTTCACTCATCGCTGCGGAAAAGGCTTACGCTAAACTTGCGGGCGAAAAAGGCTTTCGCGCAGCATCCATCTCTGTTTTCGCCGACGATGCGGTAATCTTCACGCCGAATCCGGTCAATGGAAAAAAATTTTGGCGGGAAGCGAAGGAGGACCCTGTCTTAACCTGGCGACCGGTCTTCGCCTCGATCTCGCGGAGTGGGCAACTCGGTTATACGACAGGGCCATGGGAATACAGAAAATCGCGTGACGCAGAACAGCCAGACGGATTTGGCCATTTCGTAACGATCTGGCGAAAAGATGCAAATGGTGTCTGGCAAGTCGCTCTCGATGTTGGCATCGATCACCCGCTACCATCCCAAGCCGAGAACGAAAGCGAAGCGTATGTTCCAAGCAAGCCGCTCGCTAATCCCGAATCTGCGAGCCCCGATCTGGATAAGGTACAGAGCGACTTTACAGAATCGCTAAAGGAAGATGAAGCCGACGCGATCATCGACCACGCCACCGACGACATTCGCGTTTATCGCCGCGGTCAACTCCCAGCTGTAGGAAAGAGCGCCGCCAAAAAAATGCTTGCCGAAGAGAACGCAGAAACAACGCGCGCGCCACTAGGCGCGGGCACGAGTCATCCGATTGACCTCGCTTACGAATACGGCGAATACACGAGTGAGCACGACAACACTACGCAGCGCGGCATCTACCTTTGTATCTGGCAACTCGAATCCGATGGTGCTTGGAAATTAGCTCTCGATCTTCAGAAGAGCGCGCCGGAGAAAAAGCCGTAACGCGCCGCTGTCATTCCGAGCGTAGTCGAGGAATCTCTTTATCTTTCGATTAAATGACGAGAGATGTCTCGACTTCGCTCGACATGACAAGTCACCTTTTCGGCAGCGCTCGCAAAATCAAATCGCCCAGCCAATCAGGATGCGCGACGCCTTGCCGATATGCTTGCATCGATTCCACAGAAGAATTGACGCGCAGATTGCTGTACGATCCATCTGCGTTTTGCCAGCGCTCATGCCAATACAGCGCGGCTTTGATCCGCGGATAGCGCGTGCGGAAAAGGTCCAGGGCCTGCTTGATCCACTCCGGTTTCCGCAGTGCGCTGGGCGCGGCATTCGCAAGCGGGAATTCGCCGGTCGCCCATTCAGCAATCATCACTGGCTTATGTGGATCGAGCCTGCAGATTTCCTCGTACGGCCAGTTCACAAGTGACGGAATGTCGGGATTGGGTTCGTCTTTGTATTGTTGCCCATAAACGCTCAGGCCCAGCCAATCGACGTAATCGGAGCCGGGATAGTACGCAGCCGCGCAGTTCCAGGTTTCATACGGGTAGGGATAATTGTTGGTGTGAAACATCCATTTAATGTTGGACGCGCCGCGCGTGCGGACACGATCCACGACGTAACAATAAGCCTTGCGAAATGTTTCCGGGCCTTTCCAATTTTTGGCCTCTGCATCCCATTGCGCGCCGCCGTAGTAAGCTCCCGACCACGGGAACCAGGTCCCATTCATTTCGACTCCGAACACCACAATCATTGGATGACCAAAGTCTCGAGCGGCGTCCGCCCAGTTGTCGATGTAGGCGTCCCACTTGCCTGCAAGGATCTCACTCAAACCGAACCTGTCCGGCCCGTGATCTTCCTCGTACGGCTTGTCCCATGGCGACCAAAAAACAAGTGGCAGCGAACCGTGCCGCCAAATGACATTGAGATTGTCCA
>QHOK01000078.1 GCA_003218755.1 Verrucomicrobiota bacterium | reverse complement strand
AACCGAGACATTGGAACCAAAAACAGAGAAGAGCGAAGCAAATCCCAAAGCCGTGTCACAAGCTGAGTGGCTGGTGGCGCGCAAGGATTTGCTGACGCGCGAGAAGGAACTGACACGCTTGCGCGACGAAGTGAGCCGGCATCGGCGCGAGCTGCCGCAGGTGAAAGTCCAGAAGGAATACGTTTTCGAAGGACCCGAAGGCAAAGAAACGCTGGGAGATCTCTTCGAGGGTCGCAGTCAATTGATTGTTTATCATTTCATGCTCGGCCCCGGATGGGAGGAGGGATGCAAAAGCTGTTCGTATCTGGCCGATCATTTTGACGGCGCAAACTGGCATCTGCCGCATCGCGACGTGACCTTCGTGGTTATCTCGCGCGCACCGTTGTCCGAAATTCAATCCTATCAGAAACGAATGGGCTGGCGGTTCAACTGGCTCTCTTCGTACGGCAACGATTTCAATTTCGATTATCACGTTTCATTTACCGAAGAAGACGAGAAGAAAGGAAAAGTTTATTACAACTACGGCACGCAGGAATTCATCAGCGACGAATTGCCTGGTCTCAGCGTGTTTTACAAAGACGAAAACGGCGACGTCTTTCACACTTATTCGACGTACGCGCGCGGGCTCGACATCCTGGTCGGCGCTTACAATCTGCTCGACCTCACGCCGAAAGGTCGCAACGAAAACCCGGATGCAACGATGGATTGGGTGCGGCGTCACGACGAATATTGACCGGCGTACAAAAGAAGGAGCAAGAGATGAATCGCGTCACTCACTTTGAGATTTACACCGACGACCCCGAAGCGGTGCAGCCGTTTTACCGGGACGTGTTCGGCTGGAAGTTCAACAAATTCGAAGGCGGCCCAATCGAATACTGGCTGGTCACGACCGGCGATGACAAGGAGCCGGGAATCAATGGCGGCATTACTCGACCGCGCGAAGGGCAAAGCTCCGGGACCCTGAATACGATCGCGGTGGAATCTTTGGACCGAACAATGAAGAAAATAGAACAACGCGGCGGAAAAATCTGCGTCCCGAAAATGGCGATCCCGAAGATCGGTTGGCTCGCTTACGCAGAAGATCCGACTGGCAACCTCTTCGGAATCATAGAGCCAGACGCGAAGGCCAAATAACAAAAGGAGAAGAAATCATGTCAGCAAACACAATCCGACTTCACCGAGTGCTCCGGGCAACGCCGGAGAAAATTTACCGCGCGTTCCTCGATCCGGACGCGCTGACCAAATGGCTTCCGCCAAACGGATTCACCGGCAAGGTGCACCACATGAACGCCAAAGTTGGCGGCACTTACAAAATGTCATTCACGAATTTCACCACGGGCAAGAGCCACTCCTTCGGTGGAACATATGTCGAACTGACGCCGCACGAACGCATTCGCTACACGGACAAATTTGACGATCCAAATTTGCCCGGCGAAATGCAGGCGACGATCACGCTGAAAGAAGTTTCGTGCGGAACCGAACTGAACATCGTGCAGGAAGGCGTGCCTGCGGTCATTCCCGCCGAAGCGTGCTATCTCGGCTGGCAGGAATCACTGACACTATTGGCGAAACTCGTCGAGGCTGAAATTCCAGATTAGCAACGAAATTACCATGAAGATTCCGTTTACTGGCGGCTGTTCTTGCGGCGCAATTCGTTACGAATGCACAGCGAAGCCGACCATGATGTTTAAGTGCCATTGTCGCGATTGCCAGCAACTAACTGGCAGCGGATTCGTTCCCGGAGTGTTGCTGCCGTCAGGAGCGTTTCGATTGACGCGCGGACAATTGCGTTACCATTTCACATCCAGCATTGCCCGCGGAAAACACAAACGCGGTTTTTGTCCCGAACGCGGATCGCGAATTACCGGAGGCGAATTTGAAGGAGGGCAATCGCAGTTTGTGGGAATCTTGGCTGGCACCCTCGATGATCCGAGTTGGTTTCAGCCGCAAATGGACATTTTTGTTTCGGACGCGCAGCCGTGGGACCAAATGGACCCCGCGATTCCGAAATTCGAGCAGTATCCGCCGTCACGAACAAACGAATAGGATGATATGCAAAAAATCACTCCATTTTTGTGGTTCGATCATCAGGCGGAAGAGGCGGTGAAGTTTTACACGGCTATCTTCAAAAATTCGAAGGTAGGAAGACTTCTCCACTACGGCGAAGAAGCAGCCCAAATCTCAAAGAGCGGCCGGCCCGTGGGATCGGTGCTAACGATTGAATTTGAACTCGAAGGCGAAAAGTTCACGGCGCTCAATGGTGGTCCCGCGTTCAAATTTAATGAATCGATCTCGTTCGTTGTGCGCTGCGACACGCAAAAGGAAGTCGATTATTTCTGGGAGAAACTCACGGCCGATGGCGGAGAAGAATCGCAGTGCGGTTGGCTCAAAGACAAATTCGGTGTGTCGTGGCAGGTCGTTCCGACTGTTTTGATCGACATGTTGCACGACAAGGATTCCGAAAAATCCGAACGCGTTATGAAAGCGATGCTTCAAATGCAGAAGATCAACATTGAGAAATTGAAGGCTGCCTACGGAGAGAAATGATTCTGATCGATAGCCATGACGTCACGGAAGGCAAAACCCAAAACGATTGACGAGTATCTTGCGGGCGTGAAGGCCGATTATCGCGAAGCCTTGGAGAAACTTAGGCAAACCATCCGTGCCGTCGTGCCAAATGCGGAGGAATGCATCAGTTACTGGATTCCTGCGTTTCGTCTGAATGGGCGCCTGCTTGTTGGGTTCGGCGCATGGGCAAATCATTGCTCGTTCTATCCCATGAGTTCGACGATGTTGAGAAAATTTCAGCGCGATATGAAGAATTTCCAAACCAGCAAAGGCACGCTTCGCTTCTCTCCGGACAAACCGCTGCCGGCCAGGTTTGTGAAGAAGCTGGTTCAAGCGCGAATCGCAGAGAATCGCGGTTGATTAAGCCGCATTAGCAACAATGATGCATCTTCGCAATGAATGGTGTTATCCCCGAATGATTTCGGGGTTAGAAATTTAGATCATGAGCAAAGTTCGAGTTTTAGTTGGCACGAAGAAGGGCGCGTTCATTCTGACGTCGGATGGCGCGCGTAAACGATGGAAGGTCAGCGGCCCGCATTTCGCGGGTTGGGAGATTTATCACATGAAAGGTTCGCCGGTGAATCCCGATCGGATCTATGCGTCGCAGACGAGTGCTTGGTTTGGGCAAATCATTCAGCGTTCCGATAATGCCGGCAAAACCTGGAACACACCTGGCAGCAGCGCCGAGGAGCTGAAAAGTCCAGACGGCACGCCCAAGGGCGAGAGTAACAAGTTCGTTTACGATACGTCACCTGAAACCGGGAAACCACTCACGACGCACCAATGGTACGACGGCACTCAGCATCCATGGGAATTCAAACGTGTTTGGCATTTGGAACCATCACTTGACGATCCCGATCACATTTACGCAGGCGTGGAAGATGCTGCGTTGTTCGAATCAACAGACGGCGGAAAATCGTGGTACGAACTCGCCGGGCTACGCGGCAGCGATACTGGTCCAAAATGGCAGCCGGGCGCGGGCGGGATGTGTTTGCACACGATTCTTCTCGATCCGAGCAATCCAAAGCGAATTTCCATCGCGATCTCGGCCGCAGGTGCGTTTCGCACGGATGATGGCGGAAAGACTTGGAAACCGATCAATCGCGGGCTGCATTCGCAGTACATTCCCGATCCGACTACAGAAGTTGGGCATTGCGTGCATCGCATGGCGCTGCACCCGTCGCGACCGAACACGCTATTCATGCAAAAACACTGGGATGTCATGCGGACCGATGATGCCGGTGATTCATGGAAGGAGGTCAGCGGAAATTTACCAACCGATTTTGGATTTCCGATCGATGTTCATGCGCACGAGCCGGAGACGATTTACGTGGTGCCGATCAAGAGCGATTCCGAGCATTACCCGCCCAGCGGCAGGTTACGCGTGTACCGCAGCCGGACAGGCGGCGATGAATGGCAAGCGCTCACGAAGGGTCTGCCGCAACGCAATTGTTACGTGAACGTGCTGCGCGATGCGATGTCAGTTGATTCGCTAGAGCCCTGCGGCGTTTACTTCGGAACGACTGGTGGACAGGTTTATGCATCGGCTGATGCGGGTGACAACTGGAAGCCCATCGTGCGCGATCTACCAGCGGTGCTTTCGGTAGAAGTTCAAACCCTGCCAGTGCTCGACTCGCTCGAAGCGAAATATCCGATGCTGCGAGGAACGATACGCGATCATGTCACGAAACTCCGACGGCCAATGGTTCGCTTTTTTGTTTGTGGCGAGGACTTATCGCATGAATCACCGGATGCTCCGCTGCCGGACGCAATTGCCAGCGGCTCCGAACCGTTTCTGATCATTGGAGCCATCGCGGGTGGCTAGCGGGATTGTAGTGGCAGGCGTGTCGCCTGCGAAAATCGGTGAATTGCAGCCGACACGGCTGCCTCTACAGAAGCGACACGCGCGAGAAATAATCGGTTGAACAATTCGCAATCAAAAATAAGGAGAAAGAATGAACACAGAAGAAGTCGCAACAAAGTTGGCGGAGTATTGCCGCAAAGGCGAATGGATGCAGGCAGTCAATGATCTCTATGCAAAAG
>QHOK01000077.1 GCA_003218755.1 Verrucomicrobiota bacterium | reverse complement strand
CGACAACGTGCAATTACATTACCTGACTGCTGGTCACGTTAGTGAGAGGGCGCGAGCGTATTTACTTCGAATATTTCTGGAACGTTTTCGCCGCTGACAAGAATCACTCGATTCCGGAAGCTGATCGCAAGGCTTATACGGAAGCGTATTCCAAACCGGGACGAATGCGCGCAGCGTGGGCGTATTTCGCGTCCTGGCCGCAGCTGGCCAAAGATTTCGCGCAACTCTCACAGACAAAATTGATGATGCCGGTGTTATCGATCGGCGGTGAGAAATCGTTAGGAACCGAGCTCGCAGAATAGATGGGTTAGGAACCGAGCTCGCAGAATAGATGGAACTGGTCGCGACCAATGTCACAGTCGTGGTGCTAAAGGATAGCGGTCACTGGATTCTCGAGGAGCGTCCGAAAGAGACGACCGATGTGTTGACCAAGTTTCTTTGAGCTCGAGCCGCGCTCGTTTCCGCAGGTTGAAATGATCGTTTGTGTTTAGCGCAATCCGGACGATAGTGAGCGCTTATTGGATTACTCTGTTTAACTTCACTGCACGGTAGATCGTCAGGTGAGCGTCGCTCATTGGTGATTTGAAACCCGATTCCCGGGAACGGCTCTGTAGCTCGATAGTTTTTCCAAATTGAAAACACAATGAAACTGTACGTAGGTAATCTCTCTTTTGAGACCACCGAGAACGATCTTCAGGATCTGTTCGAACAACACGGCACCGTCAACGAAGTCCATCTGATGATGGATCGCATGACTGGCAAATCGCGCGGGTTCGCGTTCGTCACGATGAACGACAACGCGCAAGCCAACGCCGCCATGAGCGCGCTCAACGGCCACGAACTCAACGGCCGCACATTAACTGTGAACGAAGCGCGTCCCCGCGAAGAACGTCCGCGTTCTTACGGCGGGAGGCGTCCGTTTGCCGGTAATCGCCGGTAGATCGGTTTGTCTGTAGGGGACGCAGTCTGCGTCCCGAACAAGGTATGGCGTTCTACCAGCATCCCCTACAGCTCCGATAAAGCGTCCACAACATGGCGAGTTCCGAAAAAGCTATCGAACTGGAGGGCACCATCCTGACGGTGCTTCCGGGAACCATGTTTCGCGTCGCGCTTGCGAACGATCATCTCGTTCTCGCGCACATTTCCGGCAAGATGCGCAAACGCTTTATTCGTCTTACGATCGGTGATCGAGTAAAAATGGAGATGTCGCCCTACGACACCGCCAAAGCTCGCATTGTTTATCGACTCTGAGATGGCGACGAGATTTTTTTTCGATCCGCCGCGACGGCCGAAAGTAAAGGCTGGTCCCAACATCAAGAGCTTGCTCGTGCGCTGTCCTTCCACGTCCAAGCTGACGGATACGGGACAGACAATAGAAGAAAAGCGCTGGCAGAGAGCCAAAGTTAAAATTCAAAAGTTTACTTGTGCGCACTGCGGCGGCATTCATACCTGGACAAAGAAGGATATCATTCTCGCCCGGCCGACATAATGAGCCGGTGAACCTCCCGAGTTTTTTCTTCCCTTGCCTTTCCGCATCCCATCGCACCGCATTAATTGGACGACGAGTTCGTTCCTGATCGGCACCTTCTTTCTGACACTGACGGCAGTGCCGCTTTACCTGTGGTATTTCGGTGTTGATTGGTTCCACTTCGCAGTCTTTGGAGTGTTGCTGGCCGCGACCGGCTTCAGCATCACGCTCGGTTATCACCGGCTATTTTCGCACATAACTTTCCGCGCCGTGCTGCCGGTGCGCCTGTTCACGCTCATCTTCGGCGCCGGTGCGTTTGAGAATTCTGTCCTGATGTGGGCAAGCGAACATCGTCGGCATCATAAACATGTCGATCACGACGAAGACCCGTACGATATTAGCAAGGGGTTTTTTCACGCCCACATTGGCTGGCTATTATTCAAGCTCCAACCACAACCGCCGTTTGATAACGTTGGCGACCTCAAAAAAGACCCGCTGGTCATGTGGCAGCATCGACATATTCATTTGCTCGCGGTGCTGGTGAGCTTTGTTTTGCCCACGTTGCTCGGGGCGCTATGGGACGGCTGGGTCGGCGCGCTCGGCGGTTTTCTCATCGGCGGCGTTGCGAAAGTGGTCGTGCTCCAACATGGCACGTTCCTGATCAACTCTGCCTGTCACACGATTGGGCGTCGGCCTTACTCAACACGGTGCAGCGCGCGCGATTCGTTTCTCATGGCGCTGTTTACCTTTGGCGAGGGCTATCACAATTATCACCACGAATTTCAGCACGACTATCGAAACGGGGTAAAGCCATGGGAGTGGGACCCAACGAAATGGTTGATCTGGATTCTATCGAAGCTCGGATTGACGAGCGGTCTGCGTCGTGTGCCGCAGGAAACAATTTATTCCAGGCAAGCGGCACAACGCGGTTCATGATCTCCAATGAAGTTAGACATAAAATTGTCAGCCAAGAGCTCTCGAGACTACGCAGAAAATTAGAAATCAGAATCACGCGCGCTTGCGCTGTCTCCATTCCGAGAGCGACCCGTTAAAGTTGGGCTCCGAAGATTCGTTCAAGAGGGTGATAAACTCGAGTGAGTGGCCGTCGCGGTCGCGGAAATAAAGCTGGGCCGAAGGCATCCAGCCGATTACCGATGGCTCGGTTGTTTCCTCGCCGGCAAAATTCTGCGTCTTAATGTTTGCGGCATTGAGTCGTTCGCCGGCGTACGCCGTGGTTGGCCCCCACAGGCCGAGCATCGATCTTCTATCGGCGCCGGCCCACAGGAAAACGATATCGCGCATGAGATCGCGATGGGCAAACTTCAGTCCGACGATCTCAACATAAAATTTCCGCGCTGCTTCCGTATCGGAAACTGGCAGATGCGCTTCGTATAAGTGCACGCGATTGGCTTCAGCTCGCTCTAGCCGCGGGCATGCTTCAGATGGTCGGCGACCGGCGTCAAGAAGATTGGCGAGAACTCCTCAGTTTCGGCATCACTCATCAAACGAGAAATCTCAGCGTCGACACTTCCCAAGTCGCGCGCCTGCTCCCAAGTTTCCCTGTTCGGCCACTGCGCGTAAGCCACCCAGGTCCCATCCTCGGCTTGGTGCAGACGCGATCCGAGTCCGCCTCTCTTCGTCATTAACAGAAGAGTGCCATGTTCCCATGCTTGCCGGAATTGTTGCTCCTTGCCAGGATGGAGTCGCCAGCGATAAATCACAGCGAAGCCAACTTTTTTGCTCATAAGACATTATTAGCCCCACAGTTGGCGACTTGGCATGTCGATCTCGCCGTTTCCATAACGTAGACCGTGCTCGCGATCACCGGCAAGGAGTAATGGCCCATCGAGGTCCACATAATCCGTCTTGCTCGCCAGAAGCCGAGCGGGAGCGATGCCTAACGATGTGCAGACCATGCAACCGATCAGTAATTTGAACCCGCTCTCTCGTGCGCGGTTGCATAAGCGGAGCGCTTCAGTCAGCCCGCCGGTTTTGTCGAGCTTCACGTTGATGACGTCGTAGCGATTCTTCAGGCGCAGAAGATCGGCGGTCGTGTGACAACTTTCGTCGGCGCAGACAGGGAGCGGATGATCGAGGTTCTCGAGCGCTTCATCGGCGTCTCCAGGAAGAGGTTGTTCGATCAGTTCGACACCTAATTCTTTGAGCGCCGGAAGAATTTTCCGGTAATGCTCTGGCGACCACGATTCGTTCGCATCGATGAGCAGACGCACCGCGGGCGTTGCCTCGCGCACGCTTTCGACCCGCGCAAGGTCCGAAGAATCGCCGCCAAGTTTGAGTTTCAGAATCGGCGCCGTCGCGCTCCCTTTCGCTGCGGCGGCCATTTTCTCTGGCGTGTCGAGACTGATCGTCAATGATGTTTCAACTTCGGGAACGACCGAGATATCCGCGAGTTCCCAGACGCGTTTATCGGAAATTTCTGCTTCCAAGTCCCACAGCGCGCAGTCCAAGGCATTTCGTGCCGCGCCGGGCGGTAGCAATTGTTGCAGTTTATCTCGATCCAACTTGCGCACGCTTTTGATCGATTCGATCTGCATCAGAACCGACTCAGTGTTCTGATTGT
>QHOK01000109.1 GCA_003218755.1 Verrucomicrobiota bacterium | reverse complement strand
CACGGCAGAGGAGGATGAAAAACCAGAAAACGCCGACCACAAGGAGTTCGAATTCAATCTCCTGCCTCGCGATATTAAAGCGCATCTCGATCGGTTCGTCATAAAGCAGGACGAGGCTAAGAAGGTTCTCGCGATCGCCGTTTGTGATCATTACAACCATGCCAATTATCTGCGCCGCCTCGAGAAAGAAGATGCCAGGCGAGCAGAGGAGATCGAATACATCAAGCAGAATGTGATCCTGGTCGGGCCCACTGGGGTCGGTAAAACATATCTGATCAAACACATCGCCGATCTGATCAAAGTGCCCTTTGTGAAGGCGGACGCGACGAAGTTCAGCGAGACCGGTTATGTCGGCGGTGACGTGGAAGATTTGGTGCGCGAGCTCGTGCACAAAGCCGATGGAGATCTGAACCTGGCGCAATTCGGAATCATTTACATCGACGAGATCGACAAGATCGCTGCGGCTGGAAATTTGATCGGCCGGGATGTGAGCGGACGCGGCGTGCAGACGACGCTGTTGAAGTTAATGGAGGAAACAGAAGTGCCAGTCCGCAGTATGAACGATCTACAGGCGCAGCTACAGGCCGCATTCGAATTTCAAAGACGCGGCAAGGCAAAACGCGAAACGATTAACACCCGGCACATTCTCTTCGTAGTAAGCGGCGCGTTTGAGAAGCTGAAAGAACAGGTGGCGCGGCGTGTGCGCCAGGGACAGATAGGATTTCGGGCCGAACCGGTTCAGGTGATGGACAACGAATTGTTCCAGCATGTGACCACAAAGGATTTCATCGAGTACGGTTTCGAACCGGAATTCATCGGCCGGTTACCGGTGCGAGTCGTTTGTGAGGAGCTCGACGCTGATGATCTTTTCAACATCATGAGATATTCCGAGGGCAGTTTGCTCCGGCAATACGAGCGCGCGTTTCGTGCCTACGGCATCGAGATCAGTTTTGAGGATGAGGCGCTGCGTCTGCTATCAGATGCTGCGGCAAAGGAAAAGACCGGCGCGCGCGGATTGCTGACCGTCTTTGAAAAGCTGTTTCGCGATTACAAATATTATCTGGCCGGCTCGGGCCTGACCCAGTTGCGCGTGACAGCAGACCTCGTGCGCGAACCGCAGCGCGTGCTCGATCGCTTACGCGTTGAAGGACACAAGCTGGAGGCGCAAATGCTCGAAGCCGGCGCGCGTCAGTTTGCCGAGAAATTCGGCAATGAGCACGGACTGGAAATTGTTTTCGATGAGACTGCAATACGGCGCCTGGTCGAGCGCGCACAAACTGAGCGGATGACCATGAGCGATCTGTGCGCTCATTTATTCAAAGATTATCAGTTTGGATTGAACCTGATCAAAAAGAATACGGGCCGAACCAAGTTTGTTCTTAGCGCCTCGGCAATCGACGCGCCGGACAAATTCCTAAGCGAACTGGTGGTGCAGTCCTACTACCCTGCTTCAGTCGCGCAAAAAGCTTGATCGTTGATGAAGCGATTGTCGATCACAACGCTCGTAATTGGAGTCGCCGTTGCTTTCGCAGTCGGGGCACTGCATGCCAGCAAATCTCTGGCGGGTATTGAGAATGCCGGTGCACGGTTTGTCTCCGATTATGCCAGTGCGACGAGAATCGTCGGCGAAAAGTGGCAATACGTTTTCATCTTACTGGTTGCTCTTATTGTCGCCTGGCTCAGTCTCAGCATCGTTCCGCGATGGCGTAGCCGCCTGTTGGTTGGTCTGTTGTTGGTGGAATTATTTGCTCTTTCATGGGTCTGTTCTCTTTACCGAGTATTCTTCCAGCCAATTCCCTCGGTTCTTGCGCTGGTGCTTGCATTCGCGGCCGCGGAAAGCTGGTCGGCTTTCTTACGGAGGGACCGCTCGCATCTGGTGCGAACATTTTTTGCCGATCGCCTCTCGAGAAAGGAATTTCGCCGCGTTAGCGACGGCACAGCCCCGTTCGATCCCCAGCCAAAACCATACGCAGTAAGTGTGGTGGTCTGCGATATCGCTAACAAACTTGCGTTCGCGAAAGATTCTGAGCCCGCCGCTTTTGCGGAAGCGACCGCAAAATTTATTCGCGAGACCACTGCGCATCTCATTGAACAAGGTGCTTACCTGCACGCCGCCGACGGAGAGGGCGTCGTGGCCTTTTTTGGATTTCCCGTTCCCAACACTGAGCATGCTCAGACAGCAGTCCGCGTTGTCCTCGACATGATGAAGAATTTTCGGAGGCGCCGCGAAGATAGCCGAGACGTTTCTGGCGACTGGGATATTCGCGCCGGGGTTAGCTCCGGCGCGATTATTGCCGGTGCCCTGAAGGACAGCCAGCGCCCTGTGCTTCTGGCGAGCGGCGAACCGATCGACCTGGCCCGCAGATTCTGCGCCCTGAATCATTTCTACGGATCAAACGCGCTGATTGACACACCCACTTTTGATCGAGTGAGTGACACAGTGGTCGCGCGTCCGATTGATTTTGTGAACGGTCTGAATTCGCATGATCGGCTTGAAATCTATGAACCGCTTTGGCTCACTGCGGAGGCCAAGCCGGAACACATCGCGCGCCGGGACTCTTTCTGGAGCGGCGTGGTTCTTTATCGAGAAAAGCGTTGGGCGGAAGCTTATAGTGAATTTCAGAAGGCGCGGGGCTCCGAGGAGGATGATGATCCTCCATTGCAATTTTACTTGCGCAGGCTGGAGCCGCTTCTTCTTCAGTTGACAGAGTCGCCCGCGGAATAAATCTGCCAAAGGACGGATTCGCCGTCGTGAACCTGAGCGCGTTTTGAGAAGAACGGAATATCCGGCGGCAATCCGGTATTTGATTGCCCAACTGAGACAAATGCCGGGAGTGGGTCCTCGATCCGCTGAGCGGATTGCGCTTTGGATGGTGCGGGCGCGCGAGGATCAGCCGGAGCGAATTGCGCGCGCTGTCATTGACACTCGGCAATCAATTCGCTCTTGCAAGCTGTGCGGATTTTTTGCTGCCGGCGAGATCTGTGAAATATGCGGCGACTCCTCGCGCTCAACCGAGTTGCTCTGCGTCGTAGAACAACCAACCGACATTCTCCCTCTGGAAAAGACCGGTGCCTTCCGCGGCCGATACCATTCTGTCGGAGGCAAAATTTCGCCGCTCGATCACGTCGGCCCAGAAGATTTGCGCATTAAGGAATTGCTCGACCGATTGGGGCGCGAAAAGATTACTGAAATAATTTTCGCGCTGCCTGCCGATGTCGAAGGCGAGTCCACCACAAATTACATTGTCGATCTTTTGAAGGACAAACCAGTCAGCCTGACGCGCATTGCCCGCGGCATTCCAGCCGGTGGGGGACTTGAATCGGCCGATGAACTCACGCTCTGTGCCGCGCTCTCGGGTAGGACAAAAATTTCATCGTTGAAGCGTTGAAGGGTTGAAGCGTTAAGCATCGTTGTCATTCTGAGCCAAGCGAAGAATCTCTAATTGTTTCTTCGGCAGTGCCTGAAAATGACAAATCAGAGATGTTTCGCTTCGCTCAACATGACAGGCACGGCGTTGTAACGCTTCAACACAAAGCGATTTAACTTTTGTAACTTTTTTAACGGTTGTAACTTTGTTGGATGTCCTGTGCAAAAATTGATCCGGCATTGCACCAGGCGCAGAAGCCGCCTTGGATCAAAGTGCGGCTGCCGTCGAATCCGATTTTCTTTTCGACTAAGGCGCTGATTTCCGATTTGCGGTTACACACTGTTTGCGAGAGCGCGCAATGCCCAAACCGCTGGGAATGCTGGAGCCAGGGCACGGCCACCTTCATGATCGCCGGTGATCGTTGTACGCGGGCGTGCGGATTTTGCGCGGTGACAACTGCAAAGCCCTTCACGCTGGAAGAAGGCGAACCGCAGCGCGTAGCCGAGGCGGTGCGGCGGATGAAATTAAAACATGTCGTCATCACTGCGGTCGCACGCGACGATCTCAAGGACGGCGGCGCCGATCATTTCGCGCGCACCATTACAGCGATTCGCCAAATGGATCCTGCAATCATTGTCGAAGTGCTCGTTCCCGATTTTCACGCACAGGATTGGTGCATCCAGATCGTGCTCGACGCCGGCCCAGACATTTACAATCACAACATGGAAACGGTCGAACGCCTGACGCCGCTTGTGCGCTCGCGCGCCAAATACCACACCTCACTACGAGTTTTGCGACGCGCAAAGGAATTATCGCCAGTGGTGGTGACTAAGAGCGGCGTGATGCTCGGCCTAGGCGAAAAAGAAACGGAACTTTTTCAGACGATGGACGATCTGCGTGAGGTCGGCTGCGAAGTCCTGACCATGGGCCAGTATTTGCGCCCGAGTCCGAAGCATTTGCCAGTCGTTGAATACATCAGGCCGGAGCAATTCAATTACTACGGCGACATCGCGCACAAAAAAGGTTTTCTCTACGTCGCTTCAGGTCCGCTGGTTCGCAGCTCTTACCACGCGGCCGATTTTCATCCGGTGGTGCGACGATGACAAAGCCCGAGCGCAGTCCGCTCGCTCAGATTCGTTCGCGAACCGCCGCAGTCATTCCTGCGTATCAGGACGAAAAACATATCGGGGAGATCGTTCGTCGAACCCGCGAGCGACTCGACCACGTTCTTGTGGTTGATGATGGCTCGAGCGATCACACCGCACAACGCGCGCGCGAAGCCGGCGCCGAAGTCATTGTTCACGATCAAAACCGCGGCAAAGGCGAAGCGATTAAGACAGGACTAGGGCGCTGGCTCGCCGCAGCGGGTCCGTCCGGTGGCGGACTGGATCGAGAAGTCACGTGGGTGAGCCTTCTAGATTCCGACGGCCAACATCTTCCGGAAGAGATTGATCGGTTTATGGCGGCGGCAGTCTCTGCGACGCAGCCGACCTTTTTCATCGGCAATCGCATGAGCAACCTTACCGGCATGCCATTCATCCGGCGCGTCGTGAACCGTTATATGAGCAAGCGCATTAGCCGCCTTTGCGGACAAAAAATTCCCGACACGCAGTGCGGTTTCCGCATGTTGAATCGGCAATTGATTCCTGAGCTGCTAGGCGGGGGAGACCGTTTCGATTATGAAACCGAAGTGCTCATCATTGCCAGCCGCAAAGGCTACGAGATCGAATCAGTCCCGATCACAACTGTTTATTCCGATCAAGTGAGCAAGATCCGTCCACTGCGCGATGCGATTCGCTTTTTTAAGTTGATGTGGCGGTATCGAAAACTGTAGCGGCGGGCGTGTCGCCCGCAAAAGAGCAGCCGGGCACGGCTGCCACTACACCAATGCGGCTAGGGTTTTCGTGCCGGTAATGGCTTAGAGCTTTTGAGGATTTCCGACTCGGGTGTGAGTGTGGCCGGTTTGCCGCTAAAAATGATGCGGTTCGGTTTTTGAGCGAGCGTTTCGACAAGCGCCTTGGCGTATGTAGTAACAACTTTCAGGTTTAAGAGGGTCACGTGCAGCTGTTTTAATTGTTCCTGAAGCTGCTTGTCCGTCGTACCGATGAATCTGTCAGTCGTACCCAATACCGTGTCTGCATTCTTGGTTACACTGTCGAGGTTCTTGACCACGTTCTGTAAATTGTCCGCGTCGATTTTCAACGAATCGGCCAGCGGCCCGAGCTTCGGCGTGAATTCGCCAAGATCGGTTTTTAACCCGGTGACGGTCACATTCAAATTGTCGAGCAGCTTGTTTGCATTCTCGAACAATGGACCGGCTGCCGCCGTGATTTGCTCGATGCCGTAAGCGGGATGGCCTTCGATCGCGGCGTTGTTTGCGAGCGTCTGACCACCGGGCGTGCCCGCAGAAAGCGCCACAAATTTTGGCGAGAGAAGTGTATCGGAGCTAAGCGAGGCCGTGACATCCGTGGGCAGCGGCGGAATCCCCTCATCCAAACTCGCTGTTACTCGGACGGCATCCTTCGTATTTGCACTGGCCTGACGCTCTTTTGCAGTGAGATGACGCATCGCAATCACGCGTCCGGCCGGCGCGCCGGCATAGCGCACTTCCGAATTTACCTTTATGCCGGTCACATCTTCATAATTGATTTGCAGGATGCGTGTCGGTTTTTTGAGACGATATCCCGAGAGCGCGAAAGTGAGCGCGGCGAGCAGGACGATGCTGCACGCGATCACAAACAAAGCGACGAGGTAATCGGATAGATTGCGTTTCATGAATGCTTGTGATGAAAACGGAACCGCGCGCTCAGGAAGGGCCGGGGCCGGACTTGTTGAAGATCTTTATGCTCTTCCTGTGAAAGATTCAACGGAATCGGGCCGTCCGGGCGACCGTGGATGAATTGCTGCACTTCGGGGTTTGGGCTGTTCCGAATTTCATCCGGCGTGCCTTGCGCCACAATCGAGCCGTGGCCGAGCATAATCATGCGTGTCGCGATGCGAAAGGCGCTGGTCATGTCGTGGGAGACGACCACTGCGGTCATGTGGCTCCCATGCGTCAGTTTCAAGGTTAGTTCATCTACCACAGCGGTCATGATTGGATCGAGGCCGGAGGTGGGCTCATCGCTGAATAGCAACTCGGGATCGAGAGCAAGCGCACGCGCAAGTCCCACGCGCTTTTTCATCCCGCCACTAATTTCATCTGGCTTAAGATCTTCAAAACCGGTCAGCCCAACTATCTCAAGCTTTTGTTTCACGATTTGTTCGATTTCGTCGGGCGACTTGTCGGTGTGTTGCGCCAGTGGCAGGGCAACGTTCTCGCCCACTGTGAGCGACGCGAGTAGCGCGCCGGACTGGAATAACATCCCGAATCGCAGCCTCACACGTTCAATCTCGCGTTCCTTCATTCCTGTAATTTCTTCTCCAAAGAGTTTCACCGATCCTGAAGTCGGTTTCATGGAACCGATCGTGTGCCGGAGCAGAGTGCTCTTGCCACAACCGCTGCCGCCCATAATGACGAGCGTCTCGCCACGATGGACGTTGAATGAGATATCGTCGAGCACTGCGCGATCACCGAATCTCCGGACCAGATTGTTTACTTCGATGATGGGAGAATCAGTAGGCATGATCAAAATGACGAATGACGAATGACGAATGACGAAAGAATGACAAAGCCCGAATGACGAAGGCATCGGCTGCTAGGATGTTTGGGCGTTCGGAGTTCGTCTTTGCTTTCACTTATTTCGCCAGATCTTGGAGAAGATCAGATGCAGTCTTTGGCTTCAAGCCAGAGCGTGCAAGCTTGCGGTTTCAATTCCGGTACTGCTCGAAAGATCATCCGGAGAAAGTGCTTGGTTTCGCGCGCTTCCTTTTCCTTTTTAGAGACCGCGTCGTCGGCTTCGACGTAGTTTGCGCTAACACTTGTCGCCGCGCCGACGAGCTGGTTAATGATTCGATATGTCACCGCATGTTGTGGAATTGCTTTTGCGAAATCAATGACAGCCTCGGCGAATCGTGCCGTCCGTTCTTCCAAATCGTAAATGCGCTTCCTTTCCGGCTCTTCGTGAACGACCGCCGTAGTTCCTCCATTCCAGAACGCTTCCTCGATATCCTCGCGCGTGCCTTCGGATTTCGTCATTCCTTCGTCATTCGCCATTCGTGCTTCGTCATTCATATCATCCACTGAAAAAGAAGATGCCCGTTAATACCGCGTTAGTCACTAACATCGCCAGCAAAGCTTGCACCACCGAAGCCGTTGTGGCCTGACCGACGCCCTCGGCACCGCCTTCCACATTGAGCCCAGCGTTGCACGCGATTGTAATCACGATCCACGCGAACACGACGCTCTTGATCATTCCCGAATACAAATCCCATGTGTCAGCGCTTTCGAGCGCGCGCAGAACGTAACCGGCGGTATTAAAATCGAGCGCGAAACGGCAGACTGCCCAGCCGCCCATGATACCGATGTAATTTCCGAAGATGGTGAGCGCCGGGAGCATTACCAGCATGGCGAGAAAGCGCGGCACGACCAGATATTGAACCGGGTTGATCGCCATGACTTCCAGCGCTTCAATTTCCTCAGACACTTTCATTGTTCCCAGCTCCGCGGCAACGGCGGAGCCGCTCCGGCCAATCACGATCACCGCAATTAATACCGGCCCCATCTCGCGCAAGAGTGTCAGCATCACCAAGTCGGGAATGTACATTTCGGCGCCGAGACTTTGGAGAGAATGGGCGGCCTGCATGGCTAGCGTCACGCCCACGCTGAATGCCGTCAGTGCTACCATCGGCGCAGCGCGAACCCCAATGAACACCATTTGCCGGAAGATCGGCGCGATCTTGAAAAATTGCCCAGTAAAAGGCGCAATCAGAATCCAGTAGAGCAGACTCAGATTAAGCTGGAGGTAGTTTTTCACGCGAAGTTCGAGTGACACTCTTGAAATCCAGTCCCAAGTCACCACAGATCACCTGCGCTGCATTTCGCCCAGGGGCCATTGACACGCCAGGGCCCGGATGACTGCCAGAACTACACAGGTATACATTAGGAACCGGGGTTTTGTATTGTCCGAGCTCGGGGATCGGACGCAGCGAACCGGTCTGATACGGGAGAAACGCGCCCTGTCCCAGCGTGCCTCGAACGGCGCTAACGATCCTCCGCGAGATATCGACCGGGGAATGTGCTACGCGTTTAAGAATTTTTGCCTTCAAGTCGGGAATGTAGTTGGCAGTAATAAGGTCAATAAGGTAATCAGCGTACGGTTCGCGCGCCTCGTCCCAAGTGCGTCCGGAAACTGTGCCCGTTGCGTCATCAGTAATAACATAGGGGACACTCAGGACCACGAATTTCATCAGCGCCTTGCCGGCTGGTGCGCGGCTGGAGTCTATAGCGGAGTCATTCCAACTCACGATCATCGGCGCCGAAGGCAGTGCGCCGCCGCGACACTGCAGATAGACCTGCGCGAAGAAGTCCAGCGACGGTTCGCTAAGATGAACATGCGCGGATTGGCGGGCAGCAGGTCCGGCCTTGTAGTTGATAGGGCTCTCGAGCGCGACGAACATGACAAAAACTGAATCGCCCCACTCGTAGTGCTCCATTTTATCGACGATTTCTCGTTCCACCATCCCGGCGCCAAGCAAATCGACCACGAGATGGCGTGGGTCCACATTCGAGACGACCATCTCACCTACGGAAATTTCCTCGCCAGTTGCCAAGCGCACAGCAGTGGCACGTTTTGCATCGCCCAGAATTTTCTCGACCAGCGCGTTCGTGCGGATTTCTCCGCCATGCGCTTGCAGATGTTCGGCGAGAGCGAGCGTAACGCGGTGCATCCCTCCTTTGACGAGCTTGTTGCCGGCGTTTTGCAAGACCGAAGCGAAGAGCCAACCGAGCTCGGCGCCACCCGCATCGTCGGGCGAGGCGCCGAGAAAAGTGGCGAACGAGCCGAACAAGGTTTTCGTCGCTTCTGCTTCGAGCGTCTGGTTCGCCCACGATCGGACGCTCTGCATGCTAAACCGATACGCTTCCATGCCTGCAGAGGATGCGGCGAAGTCCGCTGCTACGGTCGGGAATGAAGGAGGAGGTGAAAACATGGCCGCAGTGATGGCGTCCTTTTGCGCGAGGAAATGGTTCATCAAGTCACGCCATCTCTCGGCGTCCTTGAGCGAATAGCGGGCTATCTCCCCGACAGTCTTTTCAATGTCGCGATGGACGCTGATTATGTCCCCTTGGGGAAAGGCATGTGAGAAAGGAATCTCGGGTTCGATTAGTTCGTAGCGATCAAGCAAACTCAATTCGTGCGGGACCGGTGAGAGATTTGCGAGTTGATAACCACTCGCGTGAATATCCGACCAAAAGCCGGGCAGCGTTTCCTCTTCGGTGACAGTCATGCCGCCAACGGTGCGATATTGCTCAAGAACGAGAACCTTTAGGCCAGCCCTGGCCAGATAACAGGCGCACGTCAGGCCATTATGTCCCGCGCCGATAACAATGGCGTCGTAAACATTCGGCATGCTCAGGACACACCAATGACCTCGAGCGCTGCAAGGCAACTCGGGTTAGGCGCAATTACAATCCAGTAGAACAGACTGAGATTAAGCTGGAGATAGTTTTTCACTTGCCGTTCGAAGGCGCAGAATGACAAGGTCTAGGCAGTGACGAAAGCCGAAAGTTCGTACTCTGATTGGGCTTAGGCTAAATTATTGAGAAGGCAATGGCTCAAAGCGAAATCGAGGCCGTCCGCGCGTTGCTGAGTTCCAAGCCGCGGCCTGTAGGATGGCTTGAGCGTCGAAAGCGTCTCGACGATGTCGGTTCTGTTTGGCCTGTCGCAGATGATGTGAAGCTTGAGGCTGTAGATGTCAGCGGCCTACAGGGAGAATGGTCGATCGTTCCGGGCAGTGAGCCCTCGCGCGTGCTGATGTTTTTTCATGGTGGTGGCTATTGCTCCGGTTCAATCGTGAGCCATCGCCGCATGGTCACGGAGGCGGGCCGTGCCGGTGGAATGCGGACGCTCGCCGTTGCCTATCGACTCGCCCCCGAGCATCCGTTCCCCGCAGCCTACGACGATGCGCTTACGGCTTGGCGTTTTTTGCGAAACCAAGGCATTCCGCCTGCGCGAATTGCTGTCGGTGGCGACAGCGCAGGCGCCGGGCTCGCAATTGCTTTGATCGGCCAGTTGCGCGATGCACACGAGGAGCGTCCGGGGTGCGCGTGGCTCGTATCACCTTGGACGAATCTGACTATGTCTGGTTCGACATTTGCCACCAAGGATGGCGTAGACCCGATCATTCATAAAGAGTATCTGAACGAACTGGCTAACGCTTATCTTCCCACTGGAATAGATGGAAAGGATCCGCGCGTTTCTCCCCTCTACGCCGATCTGACGAGCTTTCCTCCATTACTGATTCAGGTGGGTTCCGCCGAGACGTTGCTCGATGACGCCACTCGTTTCGCGAGCGCGGCGGGTGCGATGGATGTTCCAGTGACTTTGGAAATCTGGCCGCACATGATCCATGCGTGGCATCTATGGAACGCTCATCTTGAGCCTGGCCGTCGCGCGCTCGCGAACGCTGGCGCGTTTATTCGGGCGCATCTTTAATGCGCGCCAGGCTTTCAAATCAGTCCACGCTTTCGGAAATCACCGAGGTTGCCGCCAGAAGCGCCCTCGACCAAATCAATCTTGTCATTCTGAGCGCAGCGAAGCGGAGTCGAAGAATCTCTGTTCATGTCCTCCGTGGCGCCTATGTCTGAAACACAGAGATGCTTCGACTTCGCTCAGCATGAGAATGCTGGCCGTGTTGTGGGAAACGGCCCATGAACGCGCAGCTGGGTCAGATCAATCCACGTTTGCGGAAGTCGCCAAGATTGCCGCCCGAGGAACGTTCGACCAGGTCGATGGTGAACTTGAGCAGGCAAACTTCCCAGGCGTCATCTACGCCGTGAATGACCGCGCTGAGCGGTTCGTTTTTGCTTTCGACTTTGCGCCTGGTGCGATTGATCACTGTGTCAATTGAATCGCGGAGCGTCTGTTCGCTTAGATCGGTTTTCCGGAATTGAAAACCATAACGAAGCACCGCGATGTTCCGGGCGTGTTCACGTAGTTGCTCAATGTATCGCTCCGCCTTTTCTCCGAAACCCTCGAGTAACAGCCGGCAATAATGCTCGGGCGTGAGAATCTGCGGGCGTTCGGCGTGGATTTTCCCATTGCGAATGCGAACTTGATCGACCCGATCCATTAACTCGGAGATTAGATAAAAATCGAAACTCGTGCTGCCAAAAGTCGCGATTTGTCGCTCAGGAGCGACGATCACATGCGTGTTTTCAATTGCGTAATCGAAGTCGTCCCTGGTCATGGCGACTCCAATAAGTTAGCGCGCTGAAACCGGGATTTCAAAAGCGAATCAGGTCAGGTGACGCGTCACACGGACGCCGCGTTGTGGGGGGGTGGTGCAGCGCTGACGCCACCATCGCGCCCATTGTTTCGTTGCTTCGCTATTCGCTTTGCGGTTTCGCTTCTCCGCCTTGCTGCTGAAAAAGCGACAAATATTGGCCGTAGCCTTCTTCTTTTAATTTGTCCACGGGGATAAAACGCAGCGCGGCTGAGTTAACGCAGAAGCGTTGCCCCGTCGGGGCCGGACCATCGTCGAAAACGTGGCCGAGGTGCGATTCGCTTGTTTTTGAACGGACCTCAGTGCGTTCCATTCCGTAGGAGGAATCCTTTTTTTCCGTCACCTTGTCGGCCAATATTGGTTTGGTAAAACTGGGCCAGCCCGTGCCGCTGTCGAATTTATCCAGCGAGCTGAAGAGCGGTGCACCCGTGATAATATCGACGTAAATGCCCGGCTTGTGATTGTCCCAGTAAGCATTGTGAAACGGTGTCTCGGTACCGCATTCGCGGGTGACGTGATATTGATCTTTCGTCAACTGGCTCCGCAACTCGGCGTCACCGGGAACTTCTTTGGTTGGATTCATTTTCTCGGCCTCTTTTTTCTGCGTTTGAGCATAACTAAACAGAATCGAGCCGACAATTACGACGATTGTGCCAAGCAGCCCAAACCACAAAGTCTTATGCGAACGATGCGTGTGTATTAAACGTGTAGTGTTCATAACCTTTTCATCCCTTCATCCCTTATCGGCTTGCTTAATTTATTTAATTTTACGCGCCAGCGCCTTCTTTACAAATGTAACGGGCGCGAAGTCGGCGCGAAGTTGATCTCTTTTATTATATTCGTATGCAAGGCGAACAATGGTCGGCGGCGAGCCTACCCCAGAACGGCTTCCTAGTTTGAATGATTCGACCGGTGGAATCCCGCTAGTCTCAATCCTGCCGCCCAGCTTCGGGCACGCGAATGTACCGGCGCAGAGCAATTAATCCGATCGGCGCGACCGATGCCGCCAGAGCAAAGATAAGCCACATCGTCCCGGAATGCCGGGGACCATGTGCTGGACAAAACGCAGCCAGCAAATATCCCCCGAATCCAACCAGTAGCTTTCCGATAAGAAACGGAATATAAGATAACGCGCCGTAGGACGCTTCCTGACCTCTTGGAGCAATCGCGGCGGCATACTCATAGACTCGCGGTGCGTAGAATGCTTCGCCGACCGAGTAGATAATCATACAAAGCGCAGTCATGATGTAGTACGGATGAATACCGCCTTTCAATCCGAGGTAATCGTGACCGAGCCACTGTCCGATCACGCCGTTGGCGGAAGCTTGGAACCACCCTGTAGGCAAAGCCATGACGAAGACCGAAGCAGCACAGATGGCTCCTCCGACTATGACCATTCGATAGGCGGAGAACTGTTGCGTCAGCGCACCAATCGTCGGCGCAAGAAAGATGATGAGAAGATAATTGATGCCTAACAGATGACCTATCGGAGCGCCATCCCCGAGCTCGCGGATACCGAATGTAGGAAACACGTAATACATCAGCATAATGATGACCTTCAGAAACCCGATCAAAAGAAGAAAAGTGAGGAGCCGGTAAAAACCGGACTGACTGAGTAGCCGTCTGAACAGCCGGACGGTATCGAGAGCACTGTCACGGACGGTGAGAAAGGTACGCTCCCAGAACGCACCGGTAGCGTATCTCACCGGCTCGGCGGTGAACGTAACGCCTTCGTCCGTCGCTTCGGCTCCTCGGCGCAGAAAATAAATCGCCGGAAGAAGCAGGAGCTCAAAACCGAGGCTTACGAGGAATAGCGTTCGGTAAGTCGTGATCTCTAATCCAAAGAGATTTAGATGACCATATTCGCCTAACGTCTGCCGGACGTAGTCGAAAATGCCGGCAGCGATCATGAAGCCAATGTTCATGATCGCGTATATGAGCGAGAAGGAGATCGAGCGTTGTCGCGTCGTGGAATATCGTCGCGCGGCTGCGATCAGCACCGGCGTGCCTAATGCCTCCCCGATCGCTAAAGGGAGCAAGCCGCCAGCTAATGCCAGCCATCGTATCGTCGTAAACGCCATGACAGCGCGGGCTACCAGGCAGACAAAGACACCAAGAAAGAAAGTTCGACGAAGGCCAAACGCGTCGGTAAGAGAGCCAGCTAACAGCGTAAACACGGTCATGGCCGGCGCCCAGATCCACGCTACTAAAACGAACGCGTGCTGGTCGTTAAACCCGAGATCTGACCTAAGCCACAAGATCAGCGTCCCATTCGTGACTGAATAGGCCAGGATGATTAGCAGCTTAATCAGGAACGTGAGCCACAGCTCGCGTTGCGCTCCCTTGAGGATGGTGAATTTCGCGAGAAAACCGCGCAGGCCTGTCGCTATGACCGCAGGCACAGTCTCTTCTGGTGCGATTGTTTCTTTGATTGCTTGGCCCACGGCGCTTAGCTCAAACTACAACATGTTCGCCATAAATTCGCTGGCGTCGAACGGCGCGAAATCGTCACATTGTTCGCCGGTGCCCACAAAACGCGTGGGAATTCCAAGCTCGTCCTGGATCGCAACAACAACTCCGCCCTTGCCGCTCCCATCAAGTTTCGTGACGACGAGGCCAGTGAGCCCCAGCGTACTGTGAAACTCGCGGGCCTGGCTGAGGGCGTTACTACCAGTGGTTGCATCGACCACGAGCAGTGTCTCGTGCGGCGCGTTCGGGTCGAGCTTGGCGAGCGTGCGTTTCACCTTTTGCAACTCGGCCATCAGGTTCGTTTTGGTGTGTTGCCGACCAGCGGTGTCGCAGAGCAAAAAGTCGATCTCGCGCTTGGTCGCGGCTTGATATGCTTCGTAACAAAGCGCGGCTGGATCGGCACCGTACTGGCCGCGAATCATTTCAACTCCGAGTCGTTTGGCCCAAATATCAAGCTGCTCTATCGCCGCAGCGCGAAACGTGTCGGCTGCTGCTAGCAGCAGGCTCTGTCCGTCTTGTTTCAAATAATGCGCCAGTTTTGCTGTCGATGTTGTTTTGCCGGTTCCATTCACGCCGACGATTAAAATCACGGTTGGTTTGCCATTCACTCGACGGATTGGCGTCAAATCAGCCGGCAAAATCCGCGCGATCTCTTCGCGCACGGCTTTGATCACGTCGCCAATTCCAAGCAAAGACCAGGCCTCGCGCTCCTGCAGCGTCTTAATGATGCGCGTTGTCATCGGGACACCGAGATCGGCTCGGATGAGCGCTTCTTCCAGCTGCTCCCAGTCGATCGGTTTGCCGGCAAACTGTTGGGCAAGGGTTTGGAGGAATTTCACTTTTCTCGTTGAAGCGTTAAACCGTTGAAAGCGTTGAAGCGGATTGCGCTCATCCTGCCATGTTGAGCGAAGCGAAACATCTCTGATTGTCATTTCAGCGCCGCTCAAAAAATAATTAGAGATTCTTCGCTTCGCTCAGAATGACAATGCTGCTCAACGCTGTGATTTGACGCTTCCCTGGCCCGCCGTCGCCTCAGCGAAGGACGTAACGCTTCAACGCTCATAATTCCTTCTTTACTGCTTCCCGCGCGGGCCGATCCAGATCTTTGCGCACCCGATCGAGGATGCCGTTTACAAACCGGCCCGACTCGGCGCCACCGAAAGTCTTTGCCAGCTCAATCGCTTCATTGATCGAGACCACTGGAGGTATGTCGTCCCGATAAAGCATCTCATAGATCGCCAGCCGGAGAACATTGCGATCAACTGCTGAGATCCGGCGAAATTCGTAATTTTCGCAGTAGCGGCGAATGCGTTCATCGATCTCCGGTAGATGCCCCACCATTCCTTCGATGAGCGGCTGCGCAAATTCGCGCACCCGTGGCGTGGCTGGGCAAAATTCCCAGAAATCATCGATCTTCTCCGGCGCTTCGCCACGCTGGAGGTCGCGCCAGAAATGATATTGAATTGCCGCTTCGCGCCCACGTCGTCTTTTGCCCATAACGATCAACTTCGGCGAAGGTCCGCCAGGACGTTTGCGATTTCCACTGCCGCCCGCGCAGCTTCGGTGCCGCGATTGATTTGGTTTTCAAGGCAGCGCGCACGCGCTTGACCTTCATTATCGAAACTGAGCACCACGTTGATCACTGGCACTGCGTGTTCCACGGCAATGCGCTGAAGCGCGTCCGTGACGGAGCGGCTCAGGTTTTGGGCATGATTCGTTTCCCCTTGCAAAATCACTCCGCAGGCAATGACCGCATCGGTTTTATTCCGCGCGGCAAGCTCCCGCACGACCACAGGAATTTCGAATGCGCCAGGCACACAGTGGAGAGAAATGTTCGCATCCGGCGCAAGTGCCCGCAGCTCATTCATCGCGTGATCGACGAGCCCATCCACGTATTGCGCATTAAACCGGCTCGCGACGATGTGGAACGTGCGTTTGGCTTTCGCAATTTTCGGACGAGACGGCGCAGTGCTCGACATTCGCGTTCAGAATTACAATTTGATCGCGCCGCAATCCGCAATCACAGCAAGTGTCCCAGCTTGGTCTTTTTGGTCTCGAGATATTTCTCGTTATGCGGGTTGGCCTCAGTGCGGATCGGCACTTGCTCGATCATTTCGAGGCCGTATCCCTCCAGGCCGACGACTTTCTTTGGGTTATTTGTCAGAAACCGAAACTGCCGCACGCCCAAATCGAAAAGGATCTGCGCGCCGAGCCCGTAATCGCGAAGGTCACTCGGATAACCGAGCTTGGCGTTGGCTTCCACGGTGTCGAGGCCTTCCTCCTGCAATTTGTATGCGTGGATTTTTGCAGCGAGCCCTATGCCGCGGCCTTCCTGGCGCATGTAAACCAGAACGCCGTTGCCCTCCTCCTGAATTTGCCGGAGCGCCGCATGCAATTGATTTCCACAATCACAGCGGCGCGAAGCGAAAACGTCGCCGGTGAGACATTGACTGTGCACCCGCACCAGCGTTGGCTTGCTCTTGTCGATCTTCCCTTTGACCAGCGCGAGATGGTGCTGCCCATCGAGCTTGGACCGATACAGGTGCAAATCGAAATCGCCGTAGTCAGTCGGCATTTTCACGATTTGCTCCAGCTCCACGAGCTTTTCGCGAAGACGGCGATAAGCGATCATACTTTGAATCGTGCAAATGCGCAGACCGTGTTTTTTACGGAACTCCATTAGCTCCGGCAAACGGGCCATGGTGCCATCGTCGTGCAGAATTTCACAAAGCGCTCCCGCCGGCTGCAGGCCAGCCATTGTTGCCAGATCAAGGGCGGCCTCGGTGTGTCCTGCGCGTCGCAACACGCCTCCGTCTTTCGCGCGCAACGGGAATACATGTCCGGGCTGATTGAGGTCCTCGGGCGAAGATTTCGGGTTGGCGATTGCGAGAATCGTCGTGGCGCGATCGTAAGCGCTGATGCCGGTGGTCACGCCACGCGCGGCGTCCACTGAAACGGTGAAATCAGTGCGATGCTTTTCGCGGTTTTGTACCACCATTCGTTGCAAGCCGAGTTGCTCGGCGCGCTCATTAGAGATCGGCACGCAAATCAAGCCGCGCCCATGTGTCGCCATGAAATTGACGGCCTCAGGAGTGACCTTTTCCGCTGCCATCACCAAATCGCCTTCGTTCTCGCGATCGGCGTCGTCGGTCACGATGACCATGCGGCCTTTGGCGATGTCGCTCAGCACATCGTCAATTGCATCGAACTGAAATGTTTCCGCCGCTTTTGTAATCATCCGAACAATACCATTACGTCCCGCGCCGGTATGAGCAACTCCAACTCTCGGGAGTGGCCGATTGAGCCCAACTTGCGAAGAATTTCGAAGTCAATCGCCACTGCCTGAAGCCACGATCGCTTCCGGACGATACATATCGCGGTTACTTCCTTGAAACTCAGCTTTCAATTTCACTTGGAACTGGGAGAGACCGACCAAATCCCAGCGCGTGAATTTCCAAATCACGTTGGCAGAATGCGATCCACTCCGCGGTTCATGCTGAAAACTGACGATGAAATGTACCGCGTCGTCGCGCACCTTGTTCGTCGCTTTTTTCGGCTCGAAATAGAACGTCCGGAAACTGCTGTCGCGGCTTCCGGCAGCGTAAAGCTTTGGATCGAGGTAAAAGACGCGGTTGCTCTCCAGATCCACTATCCGCAAATCGGGATAACCTGAACGCTGCACTTTGCCTTCGTTGGTCAGCGGAAAATCGCAGCGCAAACCGGGAGTGGCGTTCAGCAACCCACGCAGATTATCTTCGAAACGGCTGCTCACTTCATTGATCCGATCGACATTTTGAATGGCGCTGCTCGGCGCGTTTAATCGCTTCATCGTTTCATTGGATGCCGCGCCAATTGCTTTTGCGACGCGCTGATCGACTGGGTTGTTCGCGTCAAACCTGAACACTTTTTTTCCGGTAGTATGCAGGATGACTTCGCCGAATGGGACGCCGCGCAGTTGCTGATCTTCATCGAGTAACCATGGGATGAGTTGATCCACCGCCGCTTTCGGCGCTGGCGATAACTGCGCCATCGCAGCGTTCGCCAGCACGATCATCGCGATCGATGCGGAGAACTTCACCGAGTTACTCCTAGGCTTCCCGATGCATCACGACGCCGTGCGGCTGTTCTTTCACCACTTTGAAACCAAACCGTTCGTAGAGACGCAAAATCGGTTTGCCGGTCACGAAGCTCAGCGAGACCGTTGATTGCTCGGGATTCGCGCGGACCAATTGCGTCAGCAGGGCGGTGCCGATCCCGTGCTTGCGGTGTTCCGGTTTCACGACAAGAGCCAGCTCCGGCGCCGCGTCAGATTTCCCCGGAGGATTGCGTAGCCAAACAGCACCGAGGAGCATTCCATCTTTCTTGTTGTGTGCGACAAACCCGGTGTCGCCGGCGCGGCCCCAGCCTTCCACGTATCGTGCAAACTCCGGGCGATGCACGATCTCCCGTGCCGGCAATTGCTTTTTTTTCGGTGATGACAGTCCCTGATACAACATTTCCCAGAGAATGGGTTCATCCTCAGGTGTGAGCTGACGAATCACGTAATCCATTACAGGTGAGGCCGACGCGTTTGCTGTAATGTTGTCCATAACCGGCGAAACACCAGAAGGCTATTGAGTGGAGAGCCGATCGCACTGCGCGTCGCAAAATCGCGTTGTAATATTGCGTTATTTAGGAACCATCAGTAATGCCAAGCGATCGCGACTACGTTCTCGGCACGCATGACGAAGAATTAGCGAGGCTGGGGTTACAACACCGGGTTTGGCGTCCGGTGGTTTTAGATTGCTGGCAAAGAGCCGGCATTACAGTCGGCAAACGTGTACTCGACGTGGGCGCGGGTCCCGGTTACGCGGCTGTCGATCTTGCCGAGATTGTCGGGCCGACGGGTGAAGTAGTCGCGCTCGAGCGCCCTGGTGCCGCTGGGTGGTTTCCTTTATTAGCGATCCCGCCTTGCTGATTCGAAAGCTGGCGCGTGTCATGCCGAAAGGGAGTCTGTCTATTTTCCACGAATATGGGCACTACGAAACTTGGAGGTTCTTCCCGCGATTGCCAATGCAAGAGCGTTTCCGCGAGCATGTGATTGCGACCTGGCGCGAATCCGGGGGCGAACCCGATGGCGCCGCGAGATTGCCTGAGTTGCTTGCGGACAACGGATTTCTGGTTCGCTCAACGCGACCACACGTTTTTTCCCTCCGGCCAAACGATTACATGTGGCAGTGGCCTGCCACGTTCATCGAAACTTATCTTCCCCGTCTTGTTGAAATGGGGCGCATCGATCAGAAATTTGCTGATCAAGTTCGCTCCGATTTGGCAAATGCAGAAGCGAATCCCAATGCCTTGATGATTACGCCGCTCGTTTTGGAAATCGTGGCGGAGAAAATGTAGCAGCGCGTCTGTTAAAATGTTTCTCGAACGAATCGTCTTGCCAGAGTTCATGCGTTGAAGGCACACTGGCGGCCCATCGCTATTCCTCGGAGAGCCATGTGAGACGCAAGAAAACCAGCTCGGATCTCGAACTCTACGCCGTTTCGGGAACAAACTGCGTCGTCCTTTCGATGGACATGAAGACGAAGCCGATGGGCCTGCTCGGCTTCGCATTCGAACGATTCGAAACTAAGAGCAAAAAGCGAATCTGGTTATATGGCCAGAAGTTCTTTCAATCGGTTATTCCGATCGAGAAAAAGGACCTAGCCAAGGTGAAAGGCCAAAAATATCCGACGCACCTGCACCCAGTGCAGAGCTTTCTTTGGAAGGATTTCACTGCGCAACCGGACACCGAATATACCTTTATCGTTACGGCTCTCGCGGGCGCGCCAACTAATCTTGAAGTTTACGCGAAGGAAGAGATCACGATTTCGACCGAATCGCACATCAGCGGCAGGCATGGCGTCTTTTTCAACCGTGGCGTGTCTGGCAGTCAGTCGTACGCGGAGCAATTTGGCAATCAGCGTCCGGACAAGATTGCGGACAAAGTCGAGCAGCAACGTGCTTACCGATGGCTCTCGCGCGGGTTGTACGAGGGATTGCTCGCATTCATTGGCAGCGCCAAAGAAGGACAGAAGCTGCGCGGTGCTTGTTACGAATTTCATCATACCGGAACGCTCTTGGCGCTCAAGACGGCCCAACAAAAAGGCGTGGACGTTAATGTCGTCTATGACGCCAAAAATTATGGACCCGAAAATAAAGCGGCTCTGAAGGCAGCTGGCGCGTCGTCATTGGTCAAGAAAGTGCGCGACAACGAGGTAAGCCAGGCGCATAACAAATTTTTCGTTCTACTCGACAAGGATGATACTCCGATCAGCGTTTGGACCGGTTCGACAAACGTTTCGGAGAAAGGGATATTTGGTCACTGCAATACCGGTCATCAGATCAGTGACCGGCACATCGCGACACGATATTTCGATTACTGGAAACTGGTTTACCAAAATCTCGACCGAAAAACGTATCAGAACAAAGTGATGGCGCTCAAAGATGGCGCCGACGTGAAGGCGGCAGATGTTCCAGTTGGCATTTCGGTGTTCTTCAGTCCCCGTAAAACGAACGACATGCTGCAAACCTACGCCGACTTGGTCGAGGGCGCGTCCGGGATGGTCTGCTGCGTTTACCCCTTCAACATCGACAAGCGATTTCAGGTCGTCTTTGCCGAAGACAAGCCTTATCTGCGCTACATCCTGCTCGACCGCCGCCAGGGCTATAACACTTTCAAAACGAACGATCGCGACGTTGAAGTTGTGGCCGGATCTTACATTCAATCCGCTTTCGACCAATGGGTGGCCGAAAAGAGCAGTGGCAGCCTTTTCAAAAGCGGGGTGGATTTTCTCCATAACAAGATCATTCTCATCGATCCGTTAGGCGCGGTACCGACGGTGATCTCCGGTTCGGCCAATTACAGCGAAAATTCCACCACCAAAAACGACGAGAACACGCTAATCATCAAAGGCGACCAGCGCGTCGCCGATATCTATTTCACCGATTTCGTGCGCTTGTTCGATCACTTTTCTTTTCGCGAATGGCTTTCGAAACCGCAACCGCAATTTGATCCATTCCTGAAAGAGAATGGCGATTGGGTGAACGGATACTTTGATAATCCGGCTTGGCTAAACGTGAAACGAAAAATGCTCTTCAAGTCCATGGCCGACGCGCTGGAAAGCCCGTAAGCATTAGCTGCCGTGCCCCGCGAGCCCAAGGCGATCGGCGTCTGCGCGCAGCGCGGCGATCACGTTTGTCATGACTTCGTCGAGCGGCATGCCCAGCTGTTCCGCGCCGCGGACGATGTCCTCGCGGCTAACGGCGCGAGCGAATGCTTTGTCTTTCATTTTCTTTTTTACCGCTCGCACATCGACATCATGAATACTTTTTGTCGGTCGAACGAGCGCGACAGCAATGACGAAGCTGCTTAGTTCATCGACGGCATAGAGCGTTTTCTCAAGCGGCGTCTCGCGCGAGACGTTTGCGTAATCCGCGTGAGAAAGAATCGCGCGGCAGACTTCTTCGCTCCAGCCGTTCTCGCGCAGCCACGCAACGCCGACAAACGGATGGCCTTCGGTCGGACTTTGTTCGAGATTCGGATGGCGCTCGTAATCCATGTCGTGCAACAATCCTACCGCCTCCCAAAGGTCAGCGTCTTCGCCGTGCAGTTGCGCAAAATGTTTCATTGAATCGGCAACGGCGTAGCAGTGTTTCCGCAGGCTTTCTGATTTCACCCAGGCGTGGAGAATATCCAGCGCCCGAGCGCCGAGCGTTTCATTCATTAATCGAACCTTAATGAATGGAGACGTTGTCGCCCGATTTTATTTTTGTGGCAAGCCGCACCACATCCCAGTTGGCCAGACGAATACAACCGTGGCTTGCAGCGTGGCCAATTGACCCGGGATCATTGGTGCCGTGGATGCCGATTCCTTTTTTATTCAGCGCAATCCAGATCACGCCTACAGGATTCCGCGGCCCTGGTCGGAGAAGGTAAAAATTGCCGCTACGCTGCCCGTGCTTGAGCATTTCCTTGTCGTAACGAAAAGTGGGCATCTTGGTGATCCGGCGCACCTTCCACTCCCCGATGGGTGAGGCGGTCTGCGCGGAGCCGACCGTGACTGGATACGCAGCGATGAGCTTTTCACCCTCGTGCACCTCGAGCATGTTGGTTTTGGTGTCGACCCTTATGGCGACGTTTGCTGTTGCGCCTCTGTTTTCCTCTGGGGTTCCAGCTTGAGCATCGGGTTGGTCTTCGATCTCATTGGCAGCCCGCGACGCGATTTCGCTGCCGGGTTTAATCTCTTTT
>QHOK01000047.1 GCA_003218755.1 Verrucomicrobiota bacterium | reverse complement strand
CTTCCATCGCATTGCCGCTGTGAAAGAGCTCGCGGCCTTTGCCGCTCTGCGCGTCTGCAATCCAAACCGCCCACGGTCGCGGGAACTCAGGAATGAGCGGCCGTTTGAATTCGACTCCGGGCTGGCGAATAAACGCGACCTGTTTGCTGTCCGGTGACCAAACTGGACCGGCATCACGATTCGTCGTCGGCGCGAGGTAAGTGATCTTCTTCGTCGCCCGCTCGAGCACGGCCATGAATGAGTGGTCCTTGCGGTTCGAGCGAAACACGATGCGCTTTCCGTCTGGCGACCAGCGCGGTGTGTCGCTTTCGCCGAGTGACTCCTCGAGCTGCTCTGCTTTTTTCTTGCCGTCGATCGGCGCGATCCAGAGATGCTTCTTCCCGGGCCAGACGACATTCTTCCCGTCCGGCGAAACCTGCAGATCCTCGCACGCTTCCTTGTCGCAGCCGATATCGCCGAGCAAACGTGGCTCGCCACCGTTCACATCTGTGGCCCATGCCTGCTGCTTGGGCATTTTTATCAGGCCTTGCGGATTTGCCGAGGTGCTTCCCTTGTTGACTTCGCTGCCGCGGGCGTACACGACCGTTTTGCCATCCGGCGTCAGCCGCACGCTCGCGATCGGCTGCCCTTCGTCACCCTTGTAGTGCGTTACCTGTCGCGGCACGAAATCCGGCGAGCCTGCGACCCAAATGTTGCGCCCGCCTTTGTTGTCGAAGACCCAGGCCACGCGCGGCGCATGCGACGCGCCTGTCAGACCGTAGGGAAATGGCGCACTCAGCACCTGCTCGAGCGTGAAGCTTTCACCAAGACAGACGACCGGCAGCAACATGCTACCGAGAGTAATAACAAGAAAGTGGAATAATATTTTCAACACGATGCGCACTATCGTGGCCGACCAATGGGGCGTCGACTGGATTCGGCTTCCGGTTTGATGGCCTTGCGGGCAACGCCTCGACCGCAATCAGTATCGGCTCGACGGTAGAATTTAGAAAGTGTGCCCGGAGAAAAATGCTGTGAGTTTTCCTGCGCGATTTCGCGCAGCAAAAAACGGCTGTCGAAAAACGAGAAGTGGCTTGACTATTTCGCGAAGGAATTCAGACCGCATGACTGCGACATACTCGGGTATTGATGGATACGTTGGGAACACGCCGTTGATTCGACTGCGACGCCTGTCCGAACTGACGGGTTGTGAGATTCTGGGAAAGGCGGAATTCATGAATCCGGCCGGATCGGTGAAGGATCGAGCTGCCTACGGAATCATCACTGATGCGGAACAACAGGGTCGGCTGAAACCCGGCGCAACGATTGTTGAGGGAACCGCCGGTAACACTGGGATCGGTCTTGCCGTGATCGGGCGCGCTAGAGGGTATCGCACAGTTATTGTGATTCCGAATAACCAGTCGCCAGAGAAAATGCATTTGCTCCGCACGCTCGGCGCAGAGGTAAAGGCGGTGCCGGAAAAGCCATACAAGGATCCAGAAAATTACAATCATATCGCGCGTCGCTTCGCAGAGGAGCGAGGTTGGTTCTGGGCGAACCAGTTCGATAACACGGCTAATCGCAACGCGCATTATCGCAGCACCGGCCCTGAAATCTGGAAACAAACCGAAGGCAAGGTCAGCGCGTTTGTCGCAGCGGTCGGCACCGGTGGCACGCTTGCCGGTGTGAGCGCTTACCTCAAGGAACAAAATCCGAACGTTGAGATCGTCTGCGCTGATCCGTATGGCGCGGCGATGTGGTCCTGGTTTACCAAAGGCAACCTGGAGACGAACGACGGTGATTCTATCGCGGAAGGGATCGGTCAGGGCCGTGTCACAAAGAATATCGAAGCCATCAAGGTCGATCGAGCTTATCGCATTCCTGATCAGACTGGCCTAACGATCGTTTACCAGCTTCTGCGTGAAGAAGGCCTGTTCCTCGGGTTGTCCAGCGGCATCAACGTCGCCGGCGCGGTGCGCTTCGCCAGAGAATCTGGCCCGGGTCAAACCATCGTCACCGTTCTTTGCGACTCGGGACACAAATATCAATCAACACTCTTCAATCGCGACTGGCTAGCTTCCAATCATCTCGATCCGAACCTTCCTTTAGGAGGCTGTTGAAATACTGGAACGGGTCGCGCGTAGAGGCAGAAGGGGCGGATGGCAAGAAGCGAGCGAGGCGCATCCCCTTCAGCGGGCTGCAACGAGCGAGCGACGCGGCCAGACGCCCCTTCTGCCTCGCGCCCGCAGGGTTGCGTCGCTTTTGGCGCTGGCCGGTGTTGCTCGCTTGGCCGAGATCGGCTGCGGATATCGGCGCTGCGCTCGCGCCTTGGCCAGCGTCAAAATCGACAGCAACGCGGCTCACTCCAGTATTTCAACAGCCTCCTAGAATCGATTCTCGGCGGCTAATCTCTGATCTCTGGTCGCATTGCGAACCGCCTCTGTTTCTGATTCCTTTGAGGGAACCGCGCGAACGCCTGTATCCGATTCCTCGATAGAGGGAAGCGCCACAGCCGCTTTCCTCGCAAAACGACAAACAAGACGCGAACAAAACAGAAGAGGAAAATTCTATGAAAAAACTTCTCTTGATTGCATTGGCGATATGCGGAGTAGCTTTCGTTCCCACGCAGCGCGCTGACGCTCAGATCACCGCCGGCCTTCCCGGCGTTGGCGGAATCAGTTTTGGATTTCCGGGCGGTCGTTATGCGTATCCGACGCGCTATAATTATTATCCGTACGGGTACTACCAGCGGCCATACTACTCTTATTCTCAACCGTATTCGTACTATTACAGTGGCACCCGCGCAAGCTTCCGCACGCGAGGATTCAAGCGAGAAGGCCGGTGAAGCGGCGGGGATTAGGGCGTTGTTAATGGACTGTCTTCGGCTCCGGACCGGTCAGGATTTTTTGAAATCGGGCGTCGTTCCGAAGCGGGTCCCATTCCCAACGTGTTCGCAAATCGGAAAGGGTGATGCTGTCATCGGAGTAGTCGACAGCGAAAGGAGTTGTAAGCAGACGTTCGATTTCAGAGGTGGCTCTGTCGGTTTCCCCGGTGCGCGCGAAAATCAAAGCTTGAAAAGCCTGCGCGATGGCACCCTCGATCACGTCTCGCGTGAGGGGCTTCAATTCGACCGCGCGCTGGCCTTCGCGAAGAGCATCTTCTTTTCGCCCCATGAATGCGTAAAGCAATCCGAGTTGTGCGTGGCGCGTTGGGTCTTGCGGACTATTGGCAACGGTTTTTTCCAGCGCCGGTCGGGCTGCTTCAAAATCAATCTGCGCGCGTGCGGTGTCGTTACGCACCAGGTCGATGCAGCCTTGCAAATAACTTTTCGGAAGCGGTGCACCAGGTTGGGACGTGATCGTTTCCAGACGGCAACTGGCAAGCGCTCTTTCCGCCGCGGCTGGATCCCGATCCATCAAACTCACATCCCACCGGGCGAAAGTGACAACCCCGTCGGGATCGACATTAGCCGGAATACTTTCCAGTGCGACCTTGATTGGCGCGGTGCTTCCCTTCGCGAAAAATTCGGTGTAGCCGCGCTGAATCTTCACGTTGATCGAATCCGGCGCGAGCTGCAGCACTCGATTAAGCCCGCGCAGAGCATTGCTCCAATCGCGCAACCCGAAATAGGTTTGCGACGCATCGTAGAGCGTAACCTGATTGCGGGGATCGATCGCTTCGGCTCGTTTGTAAGCGGCGATCGCCTCCGTCAAACGCCCCTGGCGTCGCAGCACAGCGGCAATGTAAAGGCCGACGTCGCCATCATTCGGCAGCGTTTCAGCCGCGAGCCTGAATTCACGCAATGCTCCTTCGTAATCCGCCTCCTCATAATATAAATATAGACCAAGCGCGGCATGGCCTTCGCCAAGGTTTGGCTGCAAGCGCAAAGATTCGAGCGCCTCCGCGTGTGCTTTTTGTTTGGTTGCTTCCGTCGGCTCGAACCAGTGATAAATCTGGCTCGTCACAGCGGAGAGTCGCGCATGGGCGAGAGCAAAGTTCGGGTCGAGTGCGATTGCTTGCTCGAAATATCGGGCAGCGGATCGGAAGTCTTGCAAGAAGTTATCGGGCCGCGTTTGGTATTCGCGGCCTCGGAGATAAAGAACATAAGCATCGGAATTCTCCGTCGGTTTTGTTTCGACGCGCGCTTTCTCCTGCGGCGAAAGCGTCGCACTAAGCGCGTCGGCAATTCGTTTCGCTACCTCAGCTTCCACCGCAAAGATGTCGATCAATTGTCGATCATAACTTTGCGCCCAAAGATGCGCATCTGTGTCCGCCTGGATGAGCTGAACATTGATGTGCACGCGATCGCCCGATTTTTGGACGCTGCCCTCAAGAACATTCGCCACCCGCAATTCGCGCGCGATCTCCGGCAGATTTTCCGGCGCGCTTTTGTAATTCGCTGTCGAAGTGCGCGAAATTACTCGCAGACCGCCGATCTTGGAAAGCGTGGTGATGATTTCATCTTGAATACCTTGAGCAAAAAACGCGTTTTCCTTGTCTGAGCTGAGATTTTCGAACGGAAGAACTGCGACTGATTTGCTGTCGACCGCGACGTTTACCTTTGTGTTGACATTCGCTTTGCGAGTGAATTGAAAAATCAGCAATCCGGCAGCGACCACCGCCACGAGAACGATGATCGCCGTCAGCTTCCAGCTTCTCCGTCGCGTCATCGATTCGTCCGGGGAGACTTCATCTGCGCGTTTGATCCCTTCCGGGGTGATCTCAAACGCCCACGCAAAAATCAGCGCGACCGGGAAGCCTAAAATGACCGCGGTAACAAACACTTTCATCACCCAGGCCGGCGCTTCGAACGTGGGAAAGAGAATCGATGCTGCTTGAATCAGCAGCCACGCGACAATCGCATAGGCGACCGCCACTTTGTAAACATTGCGCCGCTTAAGCTCGGCGAAAAAATTTCCCGAATTCATCCCGGGCGACATTTGCCGCGAAACTTTGCAGTAAATCCGCGAGATGTCGATCTTCGAGCGCCTGGCTCCCGACGCCTGCATTCCGACCTTGGAATCGAACTTTGTTAGCGTTCATTACTGGTTCAAAATGCATCCCGGAAAAGTCTTGTATCACATTCAATAAGCCGACAAAGTTATCGCCGTAATTAAATGATCAAGGGGCTATCGCACGTGCGATCTTTCGCGACGAAAGCACGATGAAGATTCTCACTTTTTCGATCCTATGTTTTGCGTCACTCGCAATCGCTGACGATTTCAAGGCGATTGACGGGAAAGAATACAAAACCTAGAGTCGCGACCCGAATTCTGATGATAAAACGCAGCTGGCACAGTTGCCCCCTCGGCCAATGTTGGGTTGTAACGGCGCTCGCGATAGCCACTGCAACGTCGGGATGTGAAAAGCTATCGATCCCCGGAATTCATATAACTTCGAACAAGCAACAAACGGAAGTTCCTCTGCAGATTATCAGCAAGAACGAACACGCCGAGCGTGAAGCTTTGGAAGCGGAGATTCGAGACTTAGTTCAAAAAGCGGAGTATGAGCAGTTAGAAAATCGCGCTGATGCATATCGCTCCGGCAAGGCGCGGCTCACAAATTCAAATCTAAAGTTGCGCGTATTTTATTCTGCTTTTCTCGATTTCCCAGTCGACAGCGACGACGAACACTGGACACAATTTATTCAATGCATCGAAAACTGGGTGGGGAAAAAACCTGAGTCGGTTACAGCAAGAATTGCGCTCGCGCAAGCGTACCGCCGTTATGCGTGGAAAGCGCGAGGCGGTGGCTGGGCAACCACGGTCACGCCGGAACGTTATCGATTGATGCAGCAACGCCTTGCCGTGGCGTGGCGGGCACTTAATGAAGCCAAACGGTTACCGCAAAAATGCCCGGCGTGGTACGGTGCTGCACTGAGCCTCGGGCTTGGAACAGAAATGCCGCGCAAAGATTACGACAATCTTTTTGCTGAAGCTGTTACCAACGTAGCAGACTATGACGCAATTTACGACTATACAGCTTATTATCTCCTTCCGCGTTGGTATGGCCGGCCCGGTGAATGGGAATCGTTCGCGCGGACAATGATGCAGAGGAACGACATTCCTGACGCAAAAGAAATCTTTGCGAAGATTGTTCTTTACCTGAACAGCATGGGTTTTTTCGACTCGGAGTTCTCAAGTTCGCATCAGTCGTCGGCGCTCTTAAAGGAAAGTTTCTTGGCTCTCCAAAAGCATTATCCACATTCGCTAGAGATAAACAGTGTCTTCTGTCTGGCCTCAGTGAAGATGTACGATTACAGACAGATACGGGAGCAATTGAAGCTAATAGGTGGAAGATTCGACCCTTCGTGTTGGCAGTCGCCAGAAAAATTCCAGGAGGTTGTTCGATTTGCTGCTAGTAACGATGCTGCTCTCGAACGTGGATACAAAGATTTCCTTATGCGTCATCCTTAGGACCGGTTCGTGACCGTCGCTCGCGGGTGAACGTCTATAATCGCGGCGGCAATCTGGTTGGCACCGTTAATGGCGCTGACATCGATCAGATCAAAAGGTACGTCGCGCAAGCGAAAACCGGCGGGTGATAGCTCGCGTCTCAGGGCGGTCGACGGAATATCCGTGCGATTATAATTCTATCGGCAGCAATCAAAGCGATGCGGGGACGCATCGCACTCCAAAGCACTTCGTGCGAAATCACAGAGACGCTATTCGGTTTTGCGGGAGCTCGCCACGAGACGAGTCCGTCCGAATGGCGGACTTTCGGAGTGAGCACGCGTCCCCCGCGTCGCTTTTGGCTTCGTTTAAGGCTACAAGCCCACAAATCCTGCACCGTGGTTACTGCTTATCGTAAACCACGACGTTCTTGAACTTTTTACCTTTCGGAGTAATCCCGTTCAAGGTAACAGTGCGGCTTTTGCCATCCGCTGAGACGACAATCTGACCCGTGACCGTGACCTTGCCATTTTTCTTATTGGCGGTTGTCAGTGTCCGCTCATTCACCTTCGTGTAGGAACGAGTATCTGAGTTCGGGTCGCCGGTAACGGGATAGTCTTTGCCGTCGAATTTGCCCGACCACTCGAGGTGGATGGGTTTACCGTTCGCGTCGATGCCGTCCGACTTTACTTTTACTTGCCCGAGGATGCTTGAGTAAACAACATGTGTGTTTTTCAAAGTGCCAGGCGT
>QHOK01000046.1 GCA_003218755.1 Verrucomicrobiota bacterium | reverse complement strand
CGTGCGCGTATTGGTTCGCGTGAATTAGATGGCCTTTTTCAAGCGCGCGAGGCCAGTGACGGGCGCCTTTGTTCTCGCTCGCCCCAGCGTTGCGGCATCCTTAAATCTCGAGTGTGCGAATCCGAGTCAACGCCAAGGTGAGGATCTGGCCGGTGAGCGCACCAGCGGAAGAAAGCCGCTGAACTCGAGACCACATCACGTGTCAGCGGGGTCGTGAGCGCCCAGCGGAAGCCGCGGCGCACAAAGCCTAAGTCTCGCTCGGTGAGTTGGTCTTCTTCCTTCATCCAGCGAGCGCGAACCAGGGCATCTTTGCGAATCGGGACAGGAAACGGATATTGGCCCGCCATGTCGAAGACGCGCTTGGTCGCGTCGGCCGAAGTCATACGGCCGGCTTCGAAGGCTTCAACGGCTTCGACCGAATCCTTAAAGAAGGCCGCGTAGTCGGGATCCTCGAAATCGCAAAACACTGGGTTTTGCGTTTTGCCGACGAGGTATGACGGATCGCCGGTGCGAGTGTAGTCGCTCATCCCGTTCATCAAGTGGAATTCCGCCAGGAAGGTGCCAAGACCAAAGACACGAAGCCACGCGTTCCAAAGGTCAAATTCGTCCCAGGAAATAAACGAGCAATTCACCAGATTGTCGTTGTAGTCGAGAATTCTTTGCTGTTGCTGATCAACGGGAATGAAGGCCTCGTCGTCGAAGTTGTTGGTCTTCAGCGCCTCGAGTAACGGATCGAGCAGGGCGTAGATAATCTCAACGGTATTGAACATACCGCGGGAGAAGAGTGGATCTACAAAGCCCGAGGCATGTGACATGAGGCAATAACGGTGGCCGACGGTTTGTTTGGAGGAATACTGCAAGCGGCCCGTGGATACCCAGGGCCGGACGGCCTTCCCATCTTTGAACTGCTCAGCCACGCTGGGATAGCGCTTCAGGAAATCATTGAACTCCTGCTCCGCGGACATCTCCGGCTTGGGATAGCGGCGCGGATCGATGGTCAAACCAACACTAATCAGCGGATTAGTGGAAAGCGGATTATTGTTAAAGGGGATAACCCAGAACCAGCCGCGCTCGAAACAGTGGTGCAGCGTGCCCTTGTGGTAGGAGATAGGCAGCGGGTTGTTAGCTTCATCGAAAGGGGGCACATCCACCATGTGGGTAAACAGAGTGCGTGAATGGTGTTTGAGCCGAGTGGGATTTTGACGCAGGCCAAAGCGCTCCGCGACGATGCTCTTGTGTCCGGTGCCATCGACCAGGTAGCGGGCGCGAATTTCTTCACCTGCGGATGTCTGGAGCTTTACTCCCTGTTTGTTGATCTCAATGCCCGTGACTTTGGTTTTCTGCCGGGGTATGGCGCCATAGTGAACGGCCAGGTTGTGAAGGTAAGCGTCGGTATCCTGGCGGAACCAGTGATTCTCTTCACGCGCGGCGGTGCCGAATTGCAGGCCTTCCTTCGGATCGTAAGTCTGGCCCAGGCGATGATACACATAGCCGAAGTGGCGTTTGATGCCACAAGTGGTGCAGACGTGCTTGGCCAGGCCATCAGTGTCAACCAAATGTTCCAGCTCGGGGAGACCATATTTCTCAGCGAGAAGTGAAACAACGAGCGACGTGTGAGGGATGGTGGATTCGCCGACCGCAAACCGGGGATGCTGGTCGGCATCAATCAAGGCAACACTAACTCCTTGCTTACCGAGAATGGTGGCGAGCAGCGAACCCGAGAGGCCATTGCCGAGAATGGCAACATCAAAGTCGTGTTTCGATTCCTGGATAATCATGGGTTTGCCTCCTAGCGGTTAGTGTTGGACTAATGATGCTCCCCAGGAGAAGCCTGCGCCGTTGGTCGCGAGCATAACAAGATCGCCATCTTTGATACGCCCAGCGTTGAGCGCATCCACGTAGCCGACCACCATATCGGTTTCTTGCAGGTGGCCGTGGTGCATGTTCTCGGTGGAGAATTTCTCAGGAGGAACCCTAAAAGCCTCACGAAAAGCTTTCAGGTCCCAGGCGGAGAAGGTGGGATAGACGAAGAACGAAACTTCCTCCATTTTTTTGCCGACCTGCTTGAGCACGCCGAGCATGACCTTGCGGAACATGAACAGGTTTATCGGGATCAATTCTTTGTTGAACCTTTGCACGTCGCCGCAGACATGGAGCCAACGGGGATACTTGCCGCCGATGTCTTCGGGCTTGCGGTTATGAATGCCCGGAATAAACCACATGTCGTGGAGCCTCCCAACAGTGGCGACCTCCACACCCAAAATGCGGCGCTTGGTCATGTTCTTTTTCAGAATCACCGCACTGCCGCCGTCTGAAACTACAGTAATTGGAAAATAGTTGTGGTTGAACTCTGGAGTCTTGTCGCCGGCAACGAGCAAGGCTGTATTATAGCGGTCGTTGGCAGACATGAGCGAGCAAGCGACCTTTAGTGTAGTCTGGTAGCTGGCACAACCGCCGGTGTTGACCGCGGTCGCGAAGGCGCGGGTGGCGCCAATCGCTTTCTGAACTTGTCCGGCCGCGGACCAAGTCGGCGCGACGTAATCTTCCGGGATGCTGGTGAAGTCGATGATCAAGTCAATCTCTTTGGGATCGATGCCCGACTTGGCCATGGTCAGCTTTGCCGCGTTGATACAGAGGTCAGCAGCCGTTTCGTTTTTTGCGACGTGAAGCGCCTCAATGCCGATGTCTTTCTCAAAGTCGACATTGGCGGCGAAAGCTTCCGTGGGCTTTTCTTCATCTTCGAAGACCTGCGACAGGGCCTTCTTAGTTGGGGGCAAATAGTAGTTAGCTTCGAAGATGCCGATGTTCGCGTTCATAAGTCAGCCTAATAACGAAATAAGCTCACCGCCGCTGTAGCACCCATGCCATGAGAGACGCCAAGCACATAGTCTCCTTCCTTTACACTCCCGCTCTCGGTCAGGGAAAGATAGTTGAGCGGGAAATCGGTGCCTTGCAGGTGCCCGTGAGACTCGCGGTTAGAAGCGCATACCGGCGACACCTTATCTTCAAAAGCCTGCTGCATCGCAGCCTCGTCTTGTGCTGAAATGTTCGAGCAAAGCACGCAGGCCACATCAGAGAACTTTAACCCGGCACGTTCCAGCAGCTTGTCACTCATTCGACGCAGCGTTTCCGCCTTGGGGAAAGCGTCGTAGCGGGCCTTGTCCAATTGCATCCGATACAGACTGATGTCGTCGGGGTGAATCAGCGAACCGCCTGGGATATAGCAGATATCGTGATTGTTTCCGTCCGACCATAACTCTGTGTCGATTACTACGCCCCCGGGCGCATCGCGTTGCAGGACAACTGCGCTCGCTCCGTCGCCCATAACAGTGACGGGATCATCCGGGTTGAGGATGCGGTTGGCCGGGATGGTGGTGTCGCCGGTAACCAGCAGCGCGGTCTTCATGGAATCGTTCTCCGACAACATCGCAGCGGCCGAACTCAGTGCGACCATGAAGTTACTGGACCCGCCGCCGCTGAAGCCTACGACAAAGGACTTGCTGGCCCCCACTTCGGCCTGCACCTTGTTACTCATGTTCCAGACCGGCACCAGGTATTCCTGCGGCATGATAGAATACTCGACCACGACATCCACCGTCAGCGGATCGACTTTGGCACGCTGCAAGGCTTCGCGGCCGGCGGCGACCGCCATGTTCGAGGCAGTCTCACTGGCATCGCCATTTTGGATGGGAACTTGCTTGATGCCGAGCCTGGCCGCGACATCAGCACTGAAGTTAGCGCCTTCTTCGCGAAACAGGTCCTCCACCGAACGTTTGTGCTGGGGCAGATGACAAGACACCGCCAAAATTCCAACTGCTGCTCTCATAAATTTCTTTTTTCAGTAGTGAGGTGCGGAGTCGCCCACAGAGGACGCGTCCAAGCGTCGGCAGTATTGCGTTGCGGAAAAGAGATTGTCAATCACCAAAAACAGAAGCTTCACCTGTGATCGCTCCCGGCCCCGGGGACACCTGCCTGACCGTGAGGTGAGAATTTGCTGGACAAAATTTGACGCGCCCAACAGGATGCCAAGATGACAGCTAATAATTCAGACAATCCCGTGGTAGACGTGA
>QHOK01000108.1:43830-60179 GCA_003218755.1 Verrucomicrobiota bacterium | reverse complement strand
TCTGCAGGAATATCAGAAAGCCAATAAGCAGGAAGAAGAAGCCGTTTTTCCGATTCTCTCGCGCTTCAGCATTTGGCATCGGAAAAAATAAACATGCCAATGCTAGGTAGCAGTCGGTAACAATCAGCCAAAAGGGAGGAAAGGGAATGATCCTGCTGCTATTCCCAAAGATAAGGTGAGCCACCCCAACGCCTCCTAAGGTTCTTAACAGCTCCTCCCACTTCATTTGGAGGCCCATTGTATGAGCCCTGCCCGGGTGGAAATGCAGAAGCAGGGGAAAAACGAAGTACAGTATCGCGCCCAACGCGATCAGAGCGAGAATGGCTCCCATCTGGCGGGCAAATCTCGGGGATGAAGCCCATATATTCTTCAAGCTGTCCGGGTAGCACAAAGAAACCCCAATAACGAAAGCTAACACCAGCCAAATAAAATTGAACTTGTCGAAGAAACCGAGTCCGAAGCAAACAAAAATAAGAACCATTTTCCACAGTCCCGGCTTGTCGCGATAGCTAAACCAGAGAGCGAGAATCGCCGCTTGGAAGAAGTGCATCAAGACCGTCGGTCCCCAATCCAGCCGGCTAGGAAAAAGATTGGCCGGATCGACCGCCATTATCCATAGGGCGACGGTCGCCCAGACAGCTCCAAGCTTTGCTCGCATGAGCTGAAAGAAGATCAGCAGCGTCACCGCCGCGAGGAGAATGGCAGGTAAGCGGATAGTCAGAGCCGATACGCCAAAGAGGCTGAAAACGGGGGCGTAGATCCATGCCTTCAAAGCGCCCAGATAGGGCATGATAAAAAGCGGCACCGATCCCAGCCGCATATGGATCATGGTATTGTCCGGAGCGCCTTGGGCCGCGTTGACAAAATCCAACTCGTCCATGTAAAGCCCTGGAAGGTCAATTCGATAGGCGGCAATGAAAACAAAAGCACACGCCGCTGCGATGGCCAGGCCGTCGGGTAAGCGACGCCGGATAACCATCATGGGCTTACTAAAATTACTCAATTTGTCGCTCCTACCTGTCGGTCGAGGCTTTTTCTTTACTGTTTTTGGCAGTTACTTCAATCATTTTTAAGTAAAGGGAGCTCAGTATCGGTATGGAGTTCGTCGTGCATCGTTGGCGATCGCCGTTGTCGCAACCGAGGGCTAAGTTGCTAAACCACGCTGCTAGGGAAGGAAAGGCAAGCGATAAAAGAGCAACAGTGAGCGCTTGTACCCGTTAAGTAATCGATGTATCCTACTAATCCGCTGGTAAGAGGCAGGTAACTAGCAGACCCTTCCAAAGAACCGTGAAGTGAGGAAAACTGCGCAGGTTGCGCTATAAACCCTATGAAACCCGATCCAGGTGCGGAATCGTATCGATCGGCATTTTTGTATTATGGTCACCTAATCTGCAACACAGCGAAAAATAGCGAAAAAGTTTTGAGCTCATTGGCATGCGGGGTTTGGCTCTGACTCATCGTTGGAAGCACCGGCGGAAGGCGTCGCCGACGGTGAAGTACGACGGAATGCTTGCAACCAGTGCGATCGATCAATGTCTTTTAACCCTTAATTTTAAAAGAGCTAAAAGCTCGTGTCGTCATTGTTGCGTCCCTGTAAACCGAGCAAGTATGGGATGAGGGGATTGCGACAGTGGGTGAGCGTCGGCTGTTTGCGTGGCGATGCGAGTGCTGAAGCGCTTTTGATTTTCGTTGCGCGCGGGGTGTTATTTACATTTACTATGGCATCGTCTGCTGGTGTGCTTTTGCAGCTTACTATTTCCATGACATAACCCAATGCATCGGATCGCGATTGGCCCCGGCGGAGAGTTCTCGCTAGGAGGTGAAAATTTTGTGATTGATGTGTCGCCAAAAGACCGGCGTCCATCGACCTCGGATACCTTTACAATTGTGAAAAACGAGCCCTATCTTCGTGTTTATGAGCAGCTTGCGGCCGGCTTCTCGCCGCGATCAATTCTTGAACTGGGGATTTTCCAGGGAGGGAGCTACGTGTTGCTAGACAAACTATTTAAGCCCCGGCGAATGTCCGCTGTGGAGATAAGTCCGCAGCCTGTGGAACCGCTTTTGCGCTATATCGCGGCTATGGAAGGTCGGTTCGTTCATTTTTCCACATCGCAGTGCGATCGTGAAATTCTGGGGCAAATCGTTCGGGATGAATTAGCGGACGAGCTTGACTTGGTAGTCGACGATGCATCGCACACTTACGAGCAAACAAAAGCAGCCTTCGAATTCCTCTTCCCATTGCTACGGCCCGGTGGCGCCTACGTAATTGAAGATTGGAGCTGGGCACATGCGCCTAGATACCAGTCGCCAGACGCTCCATTGGCAAAGCGACGCGCGCTGTCCAATCTCCTTTTCGAACAGATCATGCTAATGGGCTCTACGTCGTTGATCGCTGAGATTCGCGTTTGGAAGTTCCTCTATTTGATCCGCAAGACAGAGACTGCGTTTGGTCGATCCGAGGCGGGAAAGGCCGAGGGCGGCTCCATTTTTGACCAGATCCTCAGCCGGGGCAGAGAGTGGAGTTTGATTTGAGTCAAGGTTTCCGTTGGAACAATTGGAGTGAGTTGGTCTCATCCTGAGGATTCGAGACGGCATCAGAACGCACAAATATGCCGGAATTACTATCTTTGTATGCATGAGATCGTGTCGCGATAATATTTACATGATCACTTGTCCCGCGAGGTCGGGCAGCACTATGCTGGTTCAGCTCTTGCGATCTCATCCGGACATCTGCTCACACGCCGAAGTTCTTTCCGGGAATAAGATTACGGGCATTACAGGCACCTACCGCCGGAAAAGCCGTGAACACCCGGATTTCCTTGATCGGCTTACTATCGAAAGGGACCGCGATCCGGTTAAGTTTCTGTATAAAATTGTGCTCGACCTTCAGGGTAAAAAAGTCGTCGGGTTCAAACTCAAACACGACGAGTTAATTTTGCCTGAATACATGCGGCTCCGGGAGGAGATTGCAAGCGACCTCGATTTTCGAATCATTCATCTGCGGCGGCAAAATCTGCTTCGTCGTTATCTTTCATGGTACATTGCGAACAACGTAACCCATGTCACTCTGGCCGTTGAAGGCGATGCTATTCCAGATATCTCACCGGTAAAGCTCGATCCGCATGAATGCCACCGAGACTTTGAGACAACGCAAAAACGAGACGAAGAGTTTAGGCAACTTTTCGCGCGACATCGAAATTTCTCCATTGCGTACGAGGAAATAGTCACGGGCGAAGCCGCAAAGCTCGCTTCCCTTCTCGATTTTCTAGGTGTGTCGCAGCGGAAACTGACGACGACGACAAAGAAGCTTGGCGGCGATAGCCTCCGCCGCGCAATCGTTAACTTCGACGAACTGCGCTCCTATTTCGCCGGTAGCCCATTTGCAGAGTTTTTTGAAGAGCCATGAAAGGACAAAACCGAATTACGAGGGCTGTCTTTATTAGTCTCAAGTAGCCGGAAAGTCGGAACGAGCATGACTTCGTACCGCGATAATATGTACGTGATTACTTGCCCAGCTAGGACGGGCAGCACCATGTTGGTTCACCTCCTACGGTCTCATCCTGACATTTGCTCGCACGATGAAGTATTTTCTTCGCCAGGTACAATTGGCGGGATGACAGGCACCTATTTAATTAAGTGCCGCGCTGAACCCGGTTTTGCCAGCTACCTGTCCGCGGAGAAAGATCGTGATCCAATCAAATTCCTTTACAAGATCGTGCTTGATCTCCAAGGGAAAAAGGCTGTCTGCTTCAAGTTAAAGCACGACGAACTGGTGCTACCGGAGTATAAGGCGTTACGAGAGGAGATCGTTAATGATCGAGACTTCCGGATCATTCATCTGAGGCGCGAGAACTTACTTCGCCGTTATCTTTCGCATTATATGGCGAACCGCGTAACTGGGGTCACACTGGCCGTTCGTGGCCAGACAGTACCCGAAATGCAACCAGTGGTGCTCGATCCGCACGAGTGCAAGAAGGATTTCCAAACGGTTTTGGCCCGCGAAAAGGAATTTGAACAACTCTTTGTGCAACATCCAACTTTTTCGATTTCATACGAAGAGATGATTGCTCCCGGTGCTGAGCAGATCCAATCTCTACTGGATTTCATCGGCGTACCACGGCGGGAACTAACTACCACAACGCAGAAGCTCGGCCGCGCTGATTTGCGCCAGATTATCGCTAACTTTGAAGAAGTGCGAGATTACTTTGCGGACGGTCCGTTTTCTAAATTCTTTGAAAATGCCTGATCTCAAAGAACCGGATTACGAAAGCCGTATTCGCGCCCAGATCGCACAATACGCCGAGCCTGAGAATCTTCTCAAGCTGCCGCGTGTTTATAATTATTGGATTGCCAAACACATTCGGCCCAAGATGTCCGCTGTCTTTGGCATTTCGAATGTCTTGCTTCTCTACGCGTACTGTGCCGTGGAATGACTTCGTTAACCCGGTGCGAGCCGGCGTATCATCAGCCTCGGCTCAGGCGAGTGCGTGCTTGAGATCGCACTGATCAAGAAACTTTTAGAAATGGGAGAGACCGATTTCGTGATTGAGGCCTTGGAGTTATCGCCTGTGCGATCCGAGCGAGCGCAAAAAAGGAAGGACTGGAACGGTGTTTGGTCATCAAAGGCGATCGATTTAAATAGCTGGGTGCCAGATGAAAAGTATTCCACGGTCATCGCCAAGGACACTCTCCATCATGTGCTTGAGTTGGAGCACCTTTTTGACTCCATTCATGCAGCTCTAGAGGATAACGGCGTTTCTGTGACTACTGATATGATCGGTCGGAATGGTCATATGCGATGGCCCGAGACTTTGGAACTTATTCAAGGAATCTTGAAGTTTATTCCGGATCACTATAAAACCAATCACCTCAAACGAGTGGAGCATGAATACGTAAACTAGGACTGTTCCAAAACAGGATTCGAAGGAATCCGCGCACAAGACATCCTTCCGTTACTGGTCGAGAAATTCTCCTTTAACGCTTTTCTTGGATTTGGAAATCTGCCCGACATCTTCATTGGGCGCGGGTTCGGGCACAATCTCAGCGTTGACGACCCGCACGATACCGGATTCATCGATTTCCTTGAGCAATTGAACAGGTTGCTCATTGATCTGGGTTACCTCAAGCCGACGATGATGTATGGCTCTATGACGCGACGTAGGCCAGATGCCCCGCCTCCTCGATATTATCGGCACTGGACGCCCGCGTTTTGTGCCCGTGTCGGGGTTCCCCCCACGAGATCGACAAGGAGCCGCGCAGGCAAATCAGGCGATTCCGCCTGCCGGTGAAGCCCTGAGTAGCGCGCATTCTTGCTGTAGCCTGGCGATTAAGTCTTGAGCCTCGCTATATTTCGTTCCGAGCTCAGCAAAATACTGGACCTGTTGGTTGAATTCAGTTTCCAATTGTTCCGCAACCTTGTACGACGTTTCTCGTTGCTCGGCAACGCTCTGAAGCGCATCACTCAGCTCCTTGGCGTGTTTCACAATCGCAGTATCCGTTTCAGGATCGTCGGTCTTAAAATCGACCGGCACATTGGAACTATTGATGCGTTCTGTAAGCGGCTCCAGACATTTGGCTGTATAGGGCTCCCCGAGGAAATCAAGTAGCGAACGCATCGCTGATTCCGGAGTATCGATTAAATCCGAGTATCGAATGCGATAAACGACATTTGGGCCATAGGCCTGCTCCGCCATAACGCAGGCCCGCACAGTTCGAAGCCAATAGCGATAACCCTCCTGTGCGTTGGGGACCAGCCGAGTCCCTGCCACCTGATGGAAGTTGAGCATCGAGCGCACTACAGAGTGGACGTCCCGGAAAATGTGCACGAAGAGAGCACCTGGAAACAGCTTGCGCAAGCCACAGATGTAGAAAGAATATTCGGGCGTTCCATCGACCCAACGTCCTTTAGGCCCGGCCGCTGTATTAGTGGCTTCCAGCCAACGTGCTTTAAGTTTCAGCGCCTTACTCCTGGCTTCGCGTTTTCTTTCAAGATCCGAACGATGGCGCAGGATCAAGTCGTTAATGCTGCGACCAAATGCAGCGAACAATTCATCATCCCGAATGTCCATTGCGCTCAAGATTGAATAGTCTCCGCGTGCCACACCAATTTGGTAGGCAATAGCAACATTGACCGCGAAGCCCCCCATCCAATTTGACTCTGGCACCGGAAACAAATTGGGATGGTGACCCAGACACCACGTGAGAATGCTGGTTCCAGAGCGTGGCGATCCCACGACAAAGATCGGCTTGTTTATCTGATTCTGCATTTCACGTATAACTCCCCCACGGCGCGACGCCAGCCATGAAGCCTCTTCGTTTTTGTCAGACTTTCCGCTTTCCACTCGTGATTTCAAGGATCATGCCCGTAGGATTTATCTTACAAGAGCAGTCAAGTTTGCATTCGGATGGTTGGCGCCGTCAACCGCGAACGAGACCAGAAAGAGGCAGCGTCAGAAAAACCGATCTGTTCTTTTGCGGCGACCGAATTGCCCAAAAGCTTGGATCTTTCTGTGCCGGAGGATTCGTCCTATGTGACCGGTCGGGTTCTCTATCCGAATAGCGGGACGGTCGTGAACAGTTGAGTCTTCAATCCTCTGTGGGCTGGGACCAGACGTGCATCCCTTACAGCTTGAAACCGGCCGCGACCGCGTCTCGGTGAAACATGCGAACTGTGTCGAGCGAGACTTCGTGAAGGTCTTTGCCTCCGAGTGCGACTAGTTTTTCTAGAATATCGTGGGGAACGGTAACGATATGGCAACGGCAGGCGGCGGCTTGAAAGACGTTAAGCACTTCGCGAACACTCGCCCAGAGAAGTTCGGCTTTCGGCAAACCGCGCAGTATCTCCAGGGACTCCTTCATAATGGGCAATGGATCAACCCCGGTATCGGCGATCCGCCCGGCGAAGACTGAAACGACGGCCGGGACACTCGGATTTAATGCCGCAGCGACCGCCTTTACCTGACGAGGGGTTAACAGTGCGGTAATATTTAACTTTACGCCCTCGCCAGTTAGGTGCTGGATTAAGGGAACAGAGGATTCACCGCTCGTGTTTGTGATTGGGATTTTGACGTAAACATTGTCCTGCCAATCGCGGATCTTCAGCGCTTGCCGGTGCATCTCGGGAAAATCATCTGAGAAAACTTCAAACGAGATCGGTTTCGATTTGACCTCTTTCAGTACCGCCCGGGCGAAGGTTTCGTATTCGGTCAGACCGACCTTTCGCATCAAGGTCGGATTGGTGGTCAGACCCTGGATATAGGGCTTGCGATAAAGCTCGGTGATGCCGTGGAGATCTGCGCCGTCAGCGAAAATTTTCACAGGCAAATCTAAGACGCGATGACTCATTCTTTGGAAGCTAATCGAGACTCAGGGATGGACGCAACAGTATCAGGCACACGCGTCGCGGAGAAGAACGTTCACAGCATCGCCGAAGTTCCCGACCGTGAAATCGGGCGCCTGGCGCAAGCTCTCCTGATAGCCGCGTTCAATAAAAATTGCTCGACAACCTGCGGCGCGCGCACAATCGATATCGCGCCAGCGATCGCCGATGACATAACTAGTGCCAAGGTCAATTTTCAGGTCGGCTGCTGCTCGCAGGATCATGCCCGGCCGCGGCTTGCGGCAATCGCACGACTCGCCGTAACGCTCGCCCGCGTGATAACAAATCTCGATGCGATCAAGCGATGGAAGCGCCAATTGCATTTTTGCATGCATCGCCTCGACGGCTTCGCGACTTTGCCTGCCACGGCCGACGTCGGGCTGGTTACTGATCACGACCAGGAGAAATTCCGCAGTCTTAAGTCGCCTGCATCCGTCCGCAACGTCGTCGTAGAGTTCGAAATCCTTGACTCGAGACGGAGGGTGAGGCTGACCGTTGCGGACGACGGGCCGATTGAGCACCCCATCGCGATCCAGAAACACGGCGCGTCGCGCTACTTCGTGCTTTCCCATTTTGTCTCTGCCACCTTTAGCGCGGGATGAGAGACCCACAAATGCCATATGACAGCTTGAAACGCTTCGGAGTGCGGGGTGACATTTACCGGATTGACGGTCGGAATCACAATTGCGACATCTGCGATCCGCGCGGTGTAGCCTCCATCCCGACCGACGATTCCGAGAAGTGCGGCGCCGCGTTTCTTCGCCAATTGCAACGCGGCTACCAGGTTTGGGCTCACATTTTTTTCCAGACTGCCTCCACCCACTGACAGAATAAGCAGCGCGTCTTTTTCGCTGAGGTGGCTTCCCTTGAGCCACTCGGCGAAAACGGAACCCCATCCCTCATCGTTCGTGCGGGCGGTTAGTTCTGAGACATTATCGGTTGGGGCGTAGCATTCCATGCCCGCGATCTTTCGGAAATCGTTGACTGCATGCGAAGCATTCGCCGCGCTACCTCCAACTCCGAGGATAAAAAGCCGCCCGCCACGCGCACGCACAGTTGCCAGTAATTCCACAGCTTTTTCGCAAAGTGCCGCGTCGAGTTTGGAGACTATTTCGGCCGCCTCCAGCAGGTGTTTTTCCGAATAGCTCATGGGAAAAATGTAGCTCGTTTGTCGCGGAGCAGGGAATCAAGTTCCGCAAGGCCTTCGCGCGAGCCGATTTCATAGAAGCGTTGTTTCACTTCATAGGCAGCCATTTGTTTCTCCGACACCAGATCGGAATAAACATCCGCCAAGTCAAAGGCTCGGTCATCAGGAAATGACGCGAAGACTTCCGGGCTCAGAACAGCAATACCGTAATCAATGTGGCGCATTTCTGCTGTGCGCAATTTTTTGTCATAGCGATGAATTTCACCGGCCTCAAACGAGACATTACTCACGTCCCAGCGGCTTTCGTTTTCGAAAACTGTCATCAGAGCGGGCTTCCTGCTCAGAACAAAAGCTTCCACGATCGCGAAGTAATCGACCGGCATGAATGAATCTCCGTAAATTGCCAGGAACTGATCGCCGAGTTTCGGAAGCGCGCGCTTCAGTGCGCCGCCAGTTCCCAAAAGGGTTGGGCCATCAAACGAATAGCCAATTTGCATGCCCAGGCTGCTCCCGTCGCCCAGCTCTGCTTCGATCATCTCGCCGAGATAGCCGACACAAAGCACTATTCTGCGAAGACCTTGAGAATACAGGAGTCGCAATTGATGGATTACGAACGGTTCGCCCGCGACGCTCAGCAGCGCCTTGGGAGTTTTGTCGGTCGCGGGCCGCAGTCGCGTTGAAAGCCCACCGGCCAGGATGGCAACCGGCCAATCGGCCAGGTCAATCTCTTTCCCTTGCGCCCTCATTGATTGAGAACCTTCGTGCCTTCAGGTTCAAACCGGAAACGGACTTCCATCAATCCTCTCCCGCGCATGGCGTGGCGCAAGCGAGCCTTATCTTTGGCGTAGAACATGAGAAAGCCGCCGCCGCCGGCGCCGATTAGTTTTCCGCCGAGCGCACCATTAGCCATCGCAAAGTCATACCAATCGTTGATGCGCTCGTTGCTTATCGCGGCCGAGCGTTCCTTTTTTCGCTGCCAGTGAAGATCCATCAGCCGCGCGAACTCGTGAAGATCATCGCCTTCCAACGCGCGCTGACTTTGTTGCCCCAGTTCTTTCACGAAGTGCAGGTTCTCCACCATCGCTTTGTCGGACCGCTTGCTCTTAGCGTCCTGTTCCTGCAAAATCCTTGAGGCTGAACGCGAGTAACCTGTAAAAAACAGCAACAGATTGTCCTCGAGATCATGTAAAGTTTCTTCGGAGATCTTGAGGGGTGACGCCTGGACTTGGTCATCCGGCAGGAAGTGAAAGCAAGTGATGCCGCCGTAGGCCGCAATGTATTGATCTTGTTTCCCAATCGGTTCGCGCAGTTTTTCTAGCTCAATGTGACAGGCCTGCTCGGCAAGCTCAGCCGGATGAATAAGATTCCTGCGCAACGCGTGCAAGGCCTTGAGCAATGCCGTTGTGAAACTGCCCGACGAGCCGAGGCCGGTCCCGGCCGGGATATCGGCCATGCTCGTGATCTCCAAATTGCGTTCTTGCACTCCTGACAACCTTAGCGCTTCCCTAATGATGGGGTGCTTGATTTCCTCGATCGTGGCTGCTTCCTCAAGTTGGGAATACTTCAGGAGAAAACCATCCACGAATCGGCGATGAACATTGATATAGACGTACTTGTCGATGGCGGCAGCGATGAGAAAGCCGCCGTGCTCGCGATAATAAGAAGGCAGATCAGTACCGCCGCCGCCGAGCGAGATTCGCAATGGAGAACGCGTGATGATCATTTGGGAATTCCAACGTGGAAAAGTTATACCAGCTTGTCCAGTAGATATCGCCAGGTGCGAGCGTTGCGCGACATATTCCAACCGAGCTAATGCTTGGCGGCCAGTCTTTTCGAATTCGGCTTTAGCGTCGTGGCGTTCTGCCTAGAAACTCATCCCACTTCGCCCGGGTCGCCGCAGGAACATTCATGTCGGCGTCCAGTTAGCCACGACACCGTTGTGAGCGAGTTTATGAGTCGAGATCGGAGGGTGAAATAAAGAGCGGCGAGGGAGCAGGCGAGCTCCACACGATTGCTTCTTCGTAGATGGAAAGATTCCCAAGAGTACGACAGCAACCGGCAAGAGGTCTGGCGCTCAACTTCTCCGGGCATCAAGAACAAGCACTACGTCTTAAGATGCAGACCATACGTGCCAATTAGTCAAGCGAACGGCTGTTGATCGGTTCACTAGTCATGCCGCCCCAAATCGGCTTTTTTGGCTGCAGCGAACAAGTTAAGGCCGAACTTGTGATACCGCAGTCGAATCTCACTGGGTTTAAAGCCGGCACGAACCAGCATCGGCCAGAGATCGCGTTTGCCGTAATACATTTTGTGATCGTCTATTTCGACTTTCGGACTGAAGCCAAGCCGGAAAGCAGATAACTCCAAGAATCGTTTCCCGACCCAAGTCGGGACATTGACCAGAAGCATTCCTGAGGGTCTGATTACACGCCACGCAGATTGGATGACAAACTGCGGCTCCGCCAAGTGTTCCAAGACCGAGATAAGCATGACGACGTCCAGGGTTTCGCTCTTGAGCTTCGGCAGTATCTCCTCGATTGTCCCTTGATGGAAAGTAAATCTCTCCAGCGTCTGCAACTCCGGCGCGATCTGGAAATCTACTCCGATGCCTCGTTTCAATTTCGGTTCCAAGGCGATTAACTGGGTGGCACGGTAGCCGCAGCCGAGCTCCAACACTTCAAGATCGTTCCGCTTTGGCAGGCGTCGGCGAATTGCTCGTTGCGATAGCCACACTCCCAGCCGGTCGGCCAGCGTCAATCCCTGCTGCCCATAACTTTCATGTGCTTGCGGATTCACGGCCGAGACCTTGCGATGACACGCTTTGCCATCTCCATCAGCAGCGTGAAGCAAAATGTCTGGAATCCAAGAATAACTAGCAGCAGACCGAGAATGGCTGGATGCGAGATAGCTCGCAGGTTTAGCCCGAGTTTCAAATACCGGTAAACGAGGTGGCCAAGCAGCATCAGACCTGCCGCCATAAAGCCGGCCGATGCGAGCATCCCACGATCGTACGTCACGAATGTTTGCAGCCTCTCGACGAATCGAGGTCGTAAGCCGTGCAGCACGCGTGCGAGCAGCCCAATCTGAATCGAGCTGTAACCTAGGGTCGTACAGGTCACCCCCAAGAGCAGCCAATAGAGACTAAACCCAATGGGTCCGATTCTCAGCGGACCGGCCGAGAGGCCAAGAGAAAGCAACAATCCAATTGCCATAAGTGCGATGCCGGGCTTAAGAAGGAATGAGTCGGGCGTGTAAATGAGCATCACTTTCAAGTTCAGCCAGCCTGCAATCCACGGCGATAGCCAACCCATACGCCGGTGGTGACTCACCCCGACTTAAGATCGATTTTCTCCAAGGCGGCACGGGTAAGTCCGCGCATCCCGCAATGAATATCCGAGTAGTTGCTATGATAGATGCGATTGAGAATCCATGTCGTGAAAGGTGTGCCCAAGTAACGGTGCAATCCTGGCATCGCCCCCTTCTCGATGCTGCCTCGAAAGCGGCTGCCCATGACGAACTCCGCTCCTTTTCGAAACTCCTCCACGAACGGAGTCAATTCCCGAAAGTCGTAGGTCAAGTCCGCGTCACCCATTACAATCCACTTTCCGCGGATATAAGGAATGGCATCGATGTAGGCGCGGCCAAGCCCGCGCTTCGGCGTGCGGAGGACTTCGCCACCATGTTCGAGAACAATCTTGGCCGTGTCATCGGTCGAGCTGTCAATAATGAGAACCTGACCGACAACGCCGGCGTTCTCCAAGCCTTCCTTGCACCACTCGATGAGTTCACCCACCGTGATTTCCTCATTCAAAGCAGGGACGACGATGCTTAGTTCGACGTTGCTGAGCGACGCGTTTCCCGATACAAAGTGCTCGATGACGGAGCGCGCAGCCGTTCCCGTGGTCTGGACGTCATTTGGCATATGATTCCTCCAGTATCGCCACCATCGCGTCGCTCACACCGACTCGAACCACAAGACCAAACATGTGGCAGTAGGCGGCGACGAACGTTGACATAAATGTAATTGTCGATGGCTGCCGCGATGACGAAACCGCCATGCTCACGGTAGCCCGAAGGGAGATTCGTTCCCCGTCCGCCGAGCGAGAACGCAATGGCGAACGCGTGATTATCATGCTTTAGGCTACGCTTGAGGAGTGAAAGCGACGGCGACGATTTGCCATCCGAAGGGCGAATCGCGCAGGTTCATTTTGAATAGCCAGCCGAAAAAGCGGGCAGTGATTCGCGCCAGCCCACCGACCACCCCATGCGGCCTCGCTTCAGCATCTCCCACCAGTTTATCTCCGCGGGCGATCACGGCCAGCCGATAGAGATTGAAAAACGGAAAGCCGGCGCGGTAAATCTTCTCCACGCGGTACCCACCTCGCACCAGGATTTCGCGCAACGATTCGCGAGTAAAATGCCGGCGGTGCCCGATGTGCCGGTCGAAGGCAGACATTCTGCCACCTGGCACGGTGACGAGGATCATCGCGTTTGCGCTCAGATACTGCGAAGCCGCTCTAAGAAAAGCAGTCGGATCATCGACATGTTCCAGCACCTCGGAGCAAACAGCGCCTCCGGCCCACCCGCGATAAGGATTCACCTCGCGCGAAGGCGAAAAAAGATCTGTCACAATAAAGGTAGCCGAAGGGACTTTCTTGCGGGAGATGGCCACGCCGCGAGTGCTTAGCTCCAGGCCGAGCAGCTTTGCATTGGGATAGCGTCGCACGAACTTCTCCAGAAAATCTCCCTGGCCGGAACCGAAATCCACGAAATTAGACGAAGTGTCGGCAGCGCATTCACCCCACAAGTCCAACACGAGTTGATGGCGCATAGCTTGCGCGGGGTTCAAGGTAGCGGATTCGGCGAACAGTTGCCAGTGTCGCTCCCAGTCGTCATTACCGGCGACAAACTCCTTCCCGTTGTCAGATTCGATACTCGTCATCTGGAGGCAAATGCTCGCGCTTCGCACGCTTATGCACTTTCGATCTCTCTTCGCATGGCTTCCCTGGCATCACGCAACGCTTCCACAGAAGATCGGCGGTTTCTCCAGCCCAACGCTCTTATCTTCGAGCAGTCGAAGCGCACAATAGGCACGTCCCCTTCCAGCCGCGGTCACTGCCGGCAAAATCATATCTTACCCCATCCGGTCGGAGGCCTGCGATCGCGACGGCCAGATTATAGGAGATTTTACGACTAGGCACTGGCCGGTTGGCAGGCAAATCGGAACCTCTGCGGAGTTTGCAAAACTTTCATCCACCGCCCTTCGTGCACCCGGGCAACTAGGAAATCCGTAATCGTCAAAAATCATAAACCCTCCGGGAGAAAGCCTCGGATAGATGAAACTAATGCAATCACGCACGCTTTGGTAAATATCAACGTCGATGTGTGCCCAACACACTTTGTCCACCTTTAATCCCACAAATGTTGCCGGAATGAATCCAGGGTGCACTTCTGCAAAAGGAAAGGCCTTAAGCAGGCCTTCGACTCTCGTGACTGATGTTCCACCGAGATCGCCGCGCTTCAAACGATCCACACCTTGGACAGTTTCCGGCATTCCTTCAAAGCTATCGAAAAGATGAAGCATTCTGTGCTGACGCGGAGCGCTGGCATGCATCGTCAGCGCCTGCAATAAGGCGGTGCCACCACGAAACACTCCACATTCAAGTACATCGCCTTCGTTCGCCAATGCCTGCCTAAGAGTGGTCCAAAGAATGTAGCAACGGTCGCGGCTGCACAAGGTATGATCCTTCACCCTCTGAAAGATTTCTTCAAACGCGGGCTCGCCTTCCCACGGCGAGAAAAGTGGACGGTAAAGCTGCACGTCGGGAACTGCCAGACCGTGCGCCGCAACGCTGGTTCGCAGCCGAAAATATCCGCTGCGAACCAAAATTTCGTTTAGTGCGCTGCGTGGCGCCTGAACATCAGCCGGCATGAGTTTGCGTATCAGTTTCGACATTAACATCAGCATCTTGGTGCGGCTTGCCTTCACTTCCTTCGAGGAGATCAGACCCCATCGGTTGTAATTTCGCGCAACATCGCATCGATGGCCATATTCATGGCTTCAGTCGAAGTATGGCGGCAGCGCCACCCCAATGCTTTGATCTTTGAGCAATCAAAGCGAACGATAGGCACGTCACCTTTCCAACCACGGTCGCCGCCCGCGAATTCGTAAAGAACACCGCTCGGGTCGAGGCCACTTAGTCGAACCGCCAGGTCAGCTATTTCGCGGACGGTGATATAGTCCTCTGTCGCCACATTGAAAACGTCATAGCATGCGCCAGTGCTTGCGTCGACGGTCGCGACGGCCGCGAGGACGTCCTCGACATGGATGTAGCTTTTCTTCTGTGTCCCGTCACCCAAAATCCGCAACCGAGTTGGGTCCGCCTTGAGAAACCGAACGAAATCGTAGCCCACTCCGTGTGTCTGTCGTGGGCCGACAACGTTGGCGAAGCGAAATGTCCTGCCAAAAAAACCGAACATATGGCAGTAGGCGGAAATCAATCCTTCGCAAGCGAGTTTGCTCGCGCCGTAAGTTGAGATCGGCGTACAGGGATCATAATCTTCGCGAAAAGCAACTCCGGCATTTTCTCCGTAGACACCGCTACCGGACGTATAAACGATGGTGCGCGCTCCGGTTACACGCATAGCCTCGAGCACATTTTGGGTCAAATAAGTGCCCTCCCAGAAATCGATGTCGGGCTGTGTCACTGCCTTGGCGATCTCGGGGTTTGCCGCCAAATGATAGATGGTTTCACATCCTTCCATTGCGGTTTTGAGGGTACCGAGGTCCTTTAGATCGGCCTCTACAATACGTAATCGGGAGTCCGCTATGTCCCAATCGAGATAGGACCGGCGGCCCGAGGTAAAATTATCGAATATCACTACGCGGCTGACCTTCTCATCCTTCAGTAGTGGACGAAGCAAATGGCTGCCGATAAAACCGGCGCCTCCTGAAATGAAGATGTTCATCGTGCCGCCGCCGATGTCGACTGGGATCGCCGATCAATTACGGCTTTCACCAACGCGGCAAAAATCAATATTGTTAGGAGCGACATTGGTTGAAGGTATCGCACACTAGCTGTCACCGAGAGAAAAGTGGCGGTGCCGAAGAGAATCCAGCTATGGAGAAAAAGCAGAAAACCATATCCCTCGGACACGAAGAATATCAGACCGCTGCAAAGGAAAGGTGCTAACAGGACAAGGTAGTAGGATGGCTGCGAACGCAAAAAGTATCGTTGCAGGAGCGTGTACTTTTTGACATCTCCGTATCGCGCCGGCGACAAACGAAAGTGCGCAGCCAGAGCCGATGTTATTTCCTTGGGCAAATCCCTTCCCAGCTCGGTTGTTGCTTGTCTATGGATTTGACTGAAATCCCAGTAGCCTAAAAATGTCTTCGCACCCAACGTCGCAACGCCGAGCGGGCGACGCAACAGTGCATTCAATGCTGTCTGCTTCGCCACCCGGCTTGAGACAGCGGCATTCGGCTCGATCTGTTTCCATCGGGCGACGAGATATCCAGGCGAATAAAGCTGCCTGGCCCTGGCCCGTATGTCGTTCAGGTGAAACTGGCCGCCCTCCGCAATCAACTCCGATAAACGGGGATCGGGAGAATCAGTCCGCTTAAGAGCCGGCGCCCACGTCGCCAGAAGGCTAAGGCCGCTAGCATGCAGGTAGGCAGGTTCGCGACCCGCGAGCCTACCGTTAATTTGTCGATAGCCCTGCTGCAGGACGAGCATGAGCAGAATGCTGAATACCAGGTGCAACCCTGCCGACTTGAGCCCCGACACCTTCAATAATGTGGAGGAATGTTTCCGAACCGCCGCC
>QHOK01000108.1:0-43812 GCA_003218755.1 Verrucomicrobiota bacterium | reverse complement strand
CCAAAGGCGTCGCTGCTTCAGGTATAAAAAGGAGAAGAGCAACATAAGGCCATAGAAGAAAAGGCTAATCGTCTCCGTCGAAACGTAGCGCTCCCACACCAATTGCAATGGATCGAGCGAACAGAGGAGCCCGAAAAGGTAGGACAGGCGAGAGGCAAGCCCAAAAATCCATCGACAGACAAGTGCAACTAAGATTGCAGTGATGGCGCCGAGAAAAGCCTGAAGAATGAGTAGAGAAGTCAGACTTTCTGTCCAAAGGGATGACCAGCGAATGACGTACCCGTATAAAAATGACCGATCAGGAGGCATCCACCCGGACAATGCCGTCCACAGGTAACTTCCTGAGTCTCCCATAAATAGTTTTGGTAAAGGATCGAATGCAAGAAGAAGGAAGTTCAACACCAGGATTAGAAGACAAAACAACCACCAATGTGCGTCTGTGAAAAAGCCGGTATAGCCGGCTGGCTTCCCGGCGGCTGGTGGCTGCTCTTGCATTTCAAGCTCTTTTAAAACTCGTTCTCCTACGTTATTGGCTCAATCTACGGGAGGCCTTCGGCGCATCCAGAAACTTCCTCCGCCCCACCTAACTGAATTCGGAAGGGCAGCCTTGAGGTTTCCCAAATTCGGAAAGGCAGCTTTGAGGTCTTCCAAATATCTGTGCGCCAGGTAGCGATTGGCCATCAGGACCTCGAACTCTGAATTAAAAGTCAAGAACGCTTGCAGCAGGTATTGCTCGCCCCAAAAGCGAAATTCATCCATCACCCAATCACGCCGGTATTCAAAGGGCAGGAAGATGTCATGGACATGCACAATGACCCCTGGGTTGAGACGTGGCAGGACTTCCAGAAAGAGATAATTGACGTCTCCGCCAACTTTCACCGTATGAGAACTGTCGATAAACAGCAAGTCGCGCGATTCAAGCTGCGAGAAAAACTCCACATCGATATCTTGAACCTTTTTCTCAATCAACGATCGCAAGCCAGGAAATCCCTTTCGAACAAGCTCGCGCGGAAACGGTTCGATGCAGGTGAGATTAGAGCTGCTGTTCCTCGCGGCCGCTTGGGCCAAGAGCAGGGAGGACAACCCGCTGCCGATTTCGATGATCAAGCGTGGCTGAAATTGGCGAACCATGCAGTAAGCCACTAGGGCGTCCGTGCCATCAAAGAGCCTGTTATTAAGATGAAAACCGCCCCCTTCACCTGTTGGTTTGATTGGAATCTGCTCATATTCGTCCCGGAATTTTGGAAAATGCCTTCGCAGCAGATCGAGCTGCCCAGAGTCGTTCATGTCGATGCCCGCCAGTTTGCTCGGTCGATCCCACAGCGTTTCGGGCAAGCTCTGCGTGTCGGGGATCGGTTGATAGAAGTGCACCGGCGTCACATGGAAGCCATGCCGTTCCCAGACCGGAAATATCTCGTGAAATTTTCCGTGATGTAGACAATGAGGAATCACCGTTGCGATAAACTGGGATAGTTCTGCCATGTCAATGTTTCCGCGCAGCGCTTCGTCCGCAAGCTCGCGCAGAACCATGGGCGCGGAATCGAAGTCGCGTCTGACCTGCACCGAATCAATGGGCGTCTCAGGCTGACTGGCGGCGTAAAGGCGAAAGTCATACACCGTCGAATCTACAACCCAGGAGATCTCCGTCCGTCCTGACTGGCCCTGGCTGACCAGCTTTTCATCGCCGGGCGAGGTTGAAACACGAACCTCCGCTCCACCGGGATCGCTCGTTTCCCATGAAATCACAACGCAGCCTTGCCCAAAAGAGATGGGATTCGGGTTAGCGCTGATTTTCCCTGTGATCGCTCTGGCTCGCTCCGTGTTACTCACTCGTAGGAACCAAAATCAGCTTGTCCGGCTGTGCAATCGCTGCAGATCGCTCTAAACGTCTGAGATGCTCATCGCTGAACAAAAGCTCTAGCTTTTTTCGCGCGGTATCGACTGAATAAAGGGCGCGTGTTTTCTTAATGGTGCTCTCAGAGATCCGATTCCAAAGGTCCTCCGATTTGTAAAGCTCAACCATGAGCCGCGCAAAATTTTCTGGCTCGTCCGCTACCAAGATGTCTTCACCGTTTCGAAGCTCCATGCCTTCCACGGCCACGGAGGTTGCGACGACTGGCACACCCCACGCCATACTCTGATTGATTTTGCCCTTTACACCCGCACCAAATCGCAATGGCGCAATCGATAATCTAACGCTCTCAAAGAAGGGACGGACATCCCGTTGCAATCCCGTGATCACAACATTTTCGCCAGCTAAAGCAACCACTTCCGGCGGCGGCTTATCGCCAATGATGTAGAACTTGGCATCGCGCAGCCGCTCCTTCACCATGGGATAGATCTTCCTCAGGAAAAAAAGAACAGCATCAGTGTTGGGCGTATGCTGGAAGCCACCGATAAAAAGAAAGCCGCGGCGCAGCTCAAAAGGGGTGCTCGAGCCGGGAATATCCACAATGTTCGAAACTAGCTGAATCGACTTTTCAGGCGATCTCTCCTGGAGGAGCTTCTGCTCAACGCTGCTCGTTACCCAGGTCTCATCAGCCTGGCGGATCAGATCATATTCCATTTCTTCTATCTGCCGTGCTTTTTCTCGCGCCTCCGGATCGACGCTGATCTGAGCCTCTCTGTGCGCACGAAGCGAGTGTAAATCGACAGTGTCAAAGATGATGCGGCTTCGCGGCGCGTGCCGCCGGACATCTGCAATATGTTTGCGAGCAAAATCGCACCTGCTTAGTACCACGATATCGAAATCGCAACCGTGCGAAATGAGGTAATCACGCACGTTCCTGACGTAAGGATGATAGACCACTTCAATTCCGCGCTTTTGCAGCTTATGTGTGTAAACGGGCACGTTCGCTAAATTATCGGGAATGAAGGTGACGCGATGACCAAGTTGCCGGAGAAGTTTGAGGACTTGGAACATGCGCAGCGATCCTGAATCCCGGTCGGGGCTTGGAACATAATGGTCTATCACCAGAATGTTCTTTCGACCCGTGGGCGCCTGCCGGAGGAATTCTGCGTCGCCGTTGGCTGGTTTTGTTACGAGCTCCGCAGCCCATGTTTTCGCGAACGTCGAGCGGTTAATATCCTGGTACTTCTTGGTCCCTGTTGTTATGTCGGTTCCACCAGTTGCTCCCTCGTAATGAATAACCTCACTCAGTGGCTGATATAACACCTTGTAACCAGCTTGACGGACCTTGAACGCCAAATCAGTATCCTCGTAGTAGGCAGGCGCGTAGCGCGGATCGAACCCGCCCACGCTCTGAAAGAGAGATTTCGGAATCATCAACGCTGCCGCTGAGCAATAATCAACTTCGCGCAGATAATTGTATTCCGGTTTCGCGGGGTCATCGAACTTGCCATAGTTCCAGCCCGATGCGTCTCGCCAGATGACTCCCCCTGCTTCCTGCAAGCGACCATCGGGATAAATAAGCTTTGACCCAACGATGCCAGCGTACGGATCTTCGACAAATGTATCCACGAGTGCCTTTAACCAGCCAGCCCTGACAAGCGTGTCGTTGTTAAGGAAGACGAGATATTGGCCGCGTGCCTTTTCGCCACCGCGATTGCACGAAGCAATGAAACCCGAATTCGTCCCGTTGCGCACATAAACAACCCCTGGTATAAGCGCAACAGCCTCAGCGGTGCCATCTGTCGAGCAATCGTCCACAACAATCACTTCAAAGCGTTCCGTTCCCTGATTCTCCTGAAGCGAGGCCAGACAGGCTTGAGTGAAACGGAGCTGGTTGAAAACCGGAATGATGATTGAAATTTCGACCTGCTGGTGAACCGGAAACTCAATTGGACGCGTCGGCTCGGGAGGTTCAGCAGGTGCCACTCTTTGCCCAGGGACGGAAAGTGTGCCTGAAATCAGCGCTTGGATTTGATCATCAATTGCAGCCGCCTCGGGATGCGTGGCTCGCCACTTTTGATATGCTGAGACGATCTTTTCCAAATGCCCATAACCCAATAAGGCTCGCGACTTCCGGGAAGAAAGTTTTGCCTTTAAGGCCGCAATGGGATTTGCAATCTGCCAGCGCGCCGAAGAACGGAGCCGGGCCGCTGCGTCATTAGTCTCGTCCAAAAACCGGCAAAGCCTGTCTGCGGCTTTCAGTTGCAGGCGTAGACGCTGTCGCAGCTCGCCTTCTCGCTCTTCGCTTTCCGCCAAGCTAATACTTTTGTCGCGAAGGTCGGCCGTGAGTTCTTCGACTTGCAATTTGTGGCGCGCTTCGGCTTGCGTAAGGAGCTCGCGGTAGAGATCCTCAATCTGCGCGATCCTTTCCGGAACGAAGGTATTCAATCGGCTGACTGCTCCTGGGAGCAAATCGGTCTCGCGTAGTTTCGTTCCCTGAACGTCTTCGCGGCCGGCCGAAGCTTTTGCCACGTGGCCTTTGTTCGCTTTTCTCGACAATACTTCGGCGAGTAAGCCGCGATAAAGTTCGATCACTTCCTCCGAGACGCGAGCATCGATCAGTTGCTCGATCGTGAAATGGATGTGGCGTCGTCGCGTTGTTACCAATGCCGCAGCGCTACGTACTTGTGCGTCGGACAAACCAATGAAATCCGCGATTCGCCGCAATTCGAATTCCGGGTCTTGAAAAAAGAGATCGTAATGAGTTACGAGCCGCTCGTCCCCATTTACTGCCTCGATCAAGCGCCGGTTATAGATTTCCCACAGCCGCAAACCGAACGAATAAGAACTTCCATTTCGTTTCCGCATCGAGTGGGCGACTTCGAGCGGGTTACGCACCATGATGAGGGTCTTAAGTTTCGGAAACAGCTGTTGCCAGAACGGCAGAGTCAAACTGTTACGAGGATCCTTCCAGCCCCATACGCTTGCCGAGTCAAATCGTTCGATGAGCAACCGCGCTTTGAGACGCAAAGGATCTAGTCGCGAGCTTGTGAAGCTCTCGCCAACCATGGGCGGCAGGTCCCAAGCTCCGCCAAGTTCGTGCAACACGTCGTCGTTCAAGGCCACGAAACCCAGATGTTCCCAGAAGCCATCTGGGTTATCGGACTGCGGTGGCATCAAATCGTTTTCCGTTCCCAGGTACAGCCCGCAGGCATGCAGCAGTCTAGTGAGCATTGATGTGCCTGAACGGTGAGCACCGGCAATGCAAATCGCTTTCTGGGTGTCAGCGGTATTTTTCACTCAAAATGCTTAAGCAACGATGGCCCGCCCAGTGCGTCAAGCCGATTAGTCGCGGGTGATAGCTGGTGGCGTTGGACGCGATTCGTGTCCGGAGTCTCTGTGCTGTAAAAAATGTTCGTCGCACAAAGTGCCAGCTACATCTAAGTTCTAACCGATGCAGCGAAGCGACGGCCGCGGGCCTGATGAGATCCGTCCGCTAAATTTCGAGTTGAATGTCGCGCCGCATGCGAGCGGATCGCTGCTCGTCTCAATGGGTAAAACGCGCGTGATCTGCGCGGTGACAATCGAAGAAGGAGTGCCGCGCTGGATGAAAGAGCAGGGGGTTACCGGTGGCTGGCTCACAGCCGAGTATTCGATGCTCCCATATTCGACTCAGCCACGCAAAGCTCGCGATATTGCAAAAGGGCGCATTGACGGTCGCAGCGTGGAGATTCAACGCTTGATTGGCCGGTCGCTGCGGGCGGTTATGGATCTTGAAAAACTTGGGCCGCGCACGATCTGGATCGATTGCGACGTGTTGCAAGCTGATGGCGGAACGCGTACCACGGCAATTACCGGTTCCAGCCTGGCCCTAGCAATAGCGTGCCGGAAATTTGTGCGGGAAAAAAAGCTCGACGCACCTCCGATGCAAAAATTGGTCGCCGCAGTGAGCGCCGGCATCCTGGATGGACAGGCCGTTGTGGATCTTAATTACGAAGAGGACAAGCTCATTACCGTTGATTTTAATCTTGTGGCTACCGAAGACGGCGAATTCGTAGAAGTACAGGCTTCCGGTGAAGAAGCGACGTTTGCCGGATTACAGCTGGATGAAATGCTTGCTCTCGGACGCAAAGGTATCGGCGCACTGATCGGCGCTCAGCGCGCTGTTTTGGCGCGAATCATGGTGACGCCGCCAGAGAGCTGATCATTTAGGGCGCCAGCGTTTGGAATGCGCAGACATGTCCGCGCTTTGAGCGGCGACATGTCGCCGCACTCCAAAATCACGCCGTGATTATTTCGGTGGCGTTTCGTAGAAACGCCCTTCAATTATTGCCCCAAATGAAGAAGGCGCTCATCACCGGCATCACCGGCCAGGACGGAAGTTATCTGGCTGATCTGCTACTTGAGAAAGGCTACGAAGTCCACGGGATCATTCGCCGCGCCAGCACGTTTAACACTTCACGCATTGATCATCTTTACGCTGATCCCCACGTCAACGGCGTGCGACTGTTTCTGCATTACGGGGACCTCAGCGACTCGGTGAATCTTGTGAAGCTCCTTTACGAATTGAAGCCGGACGAGATTTATCATCTGGGTGCACAGAGCCACGTGCGCGTGAGCTTCGATATTCCGGAATATACCTCCGACGTCACCGGAGTGGGTACGATCCGCATTCTGGAGGCGATTCGGGAAGCCGGGTTGCGTTCCCGTTTTTTTCAGGCCTCGAGCAGCGAAATGTTTGGTAAAGCCCAACAAACGCCGCAAACTGAGAAAACGTCGTTCTGGCCGCGCAGCCCGTACGGCGTGGCCAAAGTCTTTTCATATTGGGCGACTGTTAATTATCGGGAGAGCTACGGTCTTTGCGCGAGCAACGGCATCATGTTTAACCATGAAAGCCCGCGTCGCGGCGAAACTTTTGTCACCCGCAAAATCTCACGCGCAGTCGCTGCGATTAAGCACAGCCTACAAAAGGAGTTGTTCCTCGGCAATCTGGATGCAAAACGTGACTGGGGATATGCGCCTGAGTATGTCGAAGGCGTCTGGCGAATTTTGCAGCACGACGAAGGAGACGATTTCGTCCTGGCTACCGGCGAAAGCCACACGGTACAGGAGTTTGTCGAAGCCGCATTCGCTCATGCGGATCTCGATTGGAAACAATTCGTAAAACACGACCCGCGGTATGAGCGCCCAGCCGAGGTGGACGTTCTACTTGGCGACGCTTCGAAGGCGAAGAAAATTCTTGGTTGGGAACCCAAAGTGCGATTTCACGAGTTGGTGCGAATCATGGTGGACGCGGACATGGATTTGCTCTCGCGCAATACGCCCAGAGAACGTCTCGGCAAACTGCCGTGAGTGACGCAGGCGATCCTGCCTGCGAGTAGATGCAGACAGGATTGTCTGCATCACGATCCTACCGCATCACGAACGGCGCCGGGTTTGCGGCGGACATTGAATGGGCCGTGACGAGGCTGGGAACAGCGGTGGCGAGCGGCGCGTTCACAATGGTTACTGCGGCGCCGACTCCCACGATGTTGTATAATTGTATGATGTCACTGGAGCGCATTCGGATGCATCCGTAACTCGCTGGCGAACCGATTTTCCATTCCTCCGGCGTGCCGTGGATGTAAATGTCCCTCCCAAATGCGTTGGCATTTTGCGCTTCGAGTCCACGCAACCAGAAAATCCGCGTCACGATCGGATCACGACCAGGCGAGTTGGCTTGGATAATTTCGCCGGTGCGCCGACGATCCTTGAATACCGCGCCCGGTGGCGCATTACCGCCAAGTTTTTCCGCTATCTGCAATTGACCGAGTGGCGTAAACCTGCTGCCTCGCCAATCGCCGAGACCGAACTTGGAGGTGGAAACGGGATAGATGGCCATGACGTTGCCGCGGTCGAGAAGGGCCAGCTTCTGTTCGCGCGTGCTGATCACGATCTGATGCTGCGTGTCAGGCGCAGCGCACGAAGCAAGTAAAAGGGCCAAAAGGAGAAGGTAGGGACGTCGCGCTGCGCCGTCTGTGGTTGTAGCGGCTGTCTCTACAGTTGGCGCGTTACCCGTCCCGATTCTCATCGCCGATTAAACCTGAAAAACTTTTCCGCGGTTTCGGTTGTTGCATCAGCAATTTCTTCCAATGGAACTTCCCGCGCTGCCGCGATCGTTTCCGCTACGATGCGCGTGTGTGCGGGTTCGCAACGCTTTGCGCGAAAGGGCACTGGCGCCAGATATGGGCAATCGGTTTCGACCATGAATTTCCAGAGCGGGATTTGTGCTGCGACTTCTCGCACGGCTGCGCCGTTCTTGAAAGTAACAATTCCAGTAAACGAAACGAGGTGGTCAAGATTGAGAACTTCATTCGCCTGATCGAGCGAGCCGCCGAAGCAATGAAAAACGCCGCGCAATTTACCCGTGTATGGCTGCATGAGTTTGAGCGTATCCTCCCAGGCATCGCGCTGATGGATCACTGCGTTGAGCCCCAGCTCCACCGCGAGGTCGAGTTGTTGTTGAAATAAACTCGCTTGTTTCGATTTGTAAGCGCCATCGCGAATTTGTGCTTCGATTTCTTCATCGGTCTCAGTTCGCAGCGCTGTCATGACCTGGACCTGCTTTTCTTTCGCCACTTTTTCGCTCGGCAACTGGTGATAATCGAGCCCGGTCTCGCCGATGGCTACTACGCGCGAGTTCTTTGCCAGTTCGCGTAGCGGCGTAAAAACGTCTTCCTCCGCCTCTTCAACGTAAGTGGGATGAACCCCAATGGCCGCGTAAACAGCCGGATATTTTTCCGCAAGATCGATCGCGCGCCGGCTGCTTTCGACCGAGGTGCCGATCGTGATGATGCGCGTTACACCGGCGTCGACAGCGCGACGAAGCACATCCTTAAGATCGTTAGCGAAATCGGGATAATCGAGATGGGCGTGGGTTTCAATTAACATGCTGCAGCGTTGAATTGTTAAAGCGTTAGAGCGTTCCGAATAGTAGGCAGGTAATCTTCCGCTTCAACGGTTTAACGCCTACTACCATTCCAAAAGCGTGCTCGCCCAAGTGAGCCCACCGCCGAACACGACCATCAGAACATAATCACCGCGCTTGATCCGACCGCTACGATTCGCTTCGTCGAGTGCGATTGCTACGGCCGCGGCGGACGTATTGCCGTAGCGATCCAGATTCACAAACATTTTGTCGCGTGAAATGCCGAGTCGATCGGCGATCGCCTCAATGATGCGCAGATTTGCCTGATGCGGAATGACACAAGCGATGTCTTCGATGGAAAGCCCCGCTTGATCGAGAGCCTTTTTCGCTGCGTTCAGCATGGCGGTGACGGCCTGTTTGTACACCTCCTTACCGGTCATATGGATCGTGGCCAAATGCATGTCCACATTGTCCCGTGTGATAGGGCAACGCGAACCACCGCCCGGCATGAACAAAATGTCTGTGTACCTCCCGTCGCTGCCGATGTGGGTGCTGATGACGCCATGAGCGCTGCCTCGATGGCGCAAGACAGCGGCGCCAGCGCCATCTCCAAAAAGAACGCAACTGTTGCGATCGGTCCAGTTAGTGATCGACGTCAATTTCTCGGCTCCGATCACAAGCACGGTTTCGTGTGTATGAGACGTAATGAATTGTTGTGCGATCTCCAAGCCAAAAAGGAATCCCGCGCAAGCTGCGGAAATGTCGAGGCAAGCGGCGTTGGTAGCGCCAATTTTCTTTTGCACAAAGCACGCGGTGGCGGGAAACAGCATGTCCGGCGTGGCAGTCGCCACAATAATGAGATCGATCTCTTTGGCCGAAATCTTGGCTTGCTCGAGCGCTTTTAGCGCCGCTTTGGCCGCCATGTCGCTGGTGTTTTCATCCTTTGCGGCAATGCGGCGCTCCTTGATGCCAGTGCGGGTAGTGATCCACTCGTCGCTCGTATCGACCATTCGCGAGAGATCCGCATTGGTCAGAGTCTTTTCGGGCACGTAACTGCCGGTGCCGATGATTGAGACCGTGCGCAGCGCTTTAGTGGAGCGCGGGCTCAAGCGGGGCTGTCGTTTCATGATACCGGCGAATCTCCTCGACGATATGCGGGTTCACCTGCTGTTCAATGGACTCGGTCGCCACTCGCAGCGCGTTTTTGATCGCCAACGGCGTGCTGGCGCCGTGCGCGGCGAAATGCTTTCCGCGCCAGATAGGCCCCAACCATGTGAATTTTCGAGCGCGTCAGTTCCTGTTTGAGCCATTTGAAAATCGCCACTGAAATCGATTCGGACGTTTTCAAAATCACGTTGCCGACAAAACCGTCGCACACTACAACTTCGACAGGGTCCTCGAACAAATGCCGGCCTTCGATATTGCCGCGAAAATTCAGCGAGCTCGCCTTCAACATTTTGAAGGCCTCCTTTGTCAGGTCGTTGCCTTTGACATCTTCTTCCCCTAACGAGATAAGGCCGACCCGTGGCCGTTTGTAGCGAAGAACGTGGCTGGAGTAAACCGAGCCCATGATGCCGTACTGCAAAAGATGCTCCGGACGTGCGTCGATGTTCGCGCCAGCGTCGACCAAAACAAAGACATTGAACTGCGTAGGCAATAGCGCCGCGATTCCGGGCCGGTCGATCCCTTCCAGTGTGCGCAATTTGATCATGCTCGCGGCGACGGCTGCGCCGGTGTGCCCGGCGCTCACGACCGCGTCCGCATCACCGCGCTTCACCAGATCGACAGCCCGGCTGACCGAAGAATCTTTCTTTCTGCGAACGGCAGTCCACGCGCGATCGCTCATTTCTACCACCTGAGTGGAATGCACAATGTCGATCCGTGAATCGTTGCACTGATGTTTACCTAACTCGTTCTCGATCTCGGTGGAGTCTCCCACCAGATAGAGTTTGTTGATCTGCCGGTAATCACGCAGCGCCATAACTGCACCGGCAACAAGATTAGGCGGGCCAAAGTCACCGCCCATCGCGTCGAGGGCGATCTTCATTAGTGCGAAACTTTGCGAACTTTAGTCCCCGAATGCAAAATGAAAATGAAGAACGTTAAAGCGTTTTAGTTGCAGCCGCTTTAAGAGCTTAACGTCTTATTTGCTTTCGAGCGTCAACACCTGTCGCCCGCGGTAATAGCCGCACGATGGGCAGGCGATATGCGACGGGACGGTGCTTCCGCATTGGGGGCACTTGTTCAGATGCGCCGCATGCCAGCGGTTCGCTGCTTTGCGCATGCGTAACCGCATTTTAGATGTTTTGCGTTTTGGAACTCCCATGGAAGCGAATTAGGAAAGCAGGAAATCACGAAAAGACAATCTGAATCGTGAATCGATGCCGATGTAACGAATCTCGATTTAACGATTCTCAATTTTCAACTTGTCCAGCGCGCTCCAGTCTGACTTGCTTTGCGCTTCCTGCTCGCGCTTTTCAAGTTGCCTCGCTTTGCAGATTCGATCGCCATCCTTGTCGCAATGCGGATGCGCCGGCAGGTTTAGCAAAACGTCCTCGCGAATAAACGGGGTAAGATCGACAGTCTCCGGCCCGTGGAGTTCCATGTGCATCGCGAAGGCAGGCACTCGGATTTCGTGCACAAATTTTTCCAGACACGATACGCACCGCAGCTCTACTGGCTGCGACAGCGAGCCATTTGCCCATAGGCCGCCGCCTGCAACACCCAGATCAATGTCGTACCGCAGGCGCTCAGCGCAACGAATTCCCTCTGATTCCAGTTCTTGGATTGGGCAATCCTCCTCCCCTTCCAGATGTAGGCCATGGGCTGGAATTTGTTTCAGATGCACTTTCATGAGTCGAAGTGTTCGGGGTTGGTCAACTGAATTTCCTGCTCAGCGCTTTGGCCACACAAGCCGGAACAAAATTCGAGACATCGCCGCCGAGGCGCGCAATTTCTTTTACAATGCGAGAACTAAGATATGTGTATTCCTCCTTCGGCATTAGGAAAATCGTTTCTACCGCGGCGTTCAGTTGCCGATTCATCAGCGCCATTTGAAATTCGAATTCAAAATCAGAGACCGCGCGCAAACCGCGGATTACCGCTCCGGCTTTTTCTGCATTGGCGAACTCGACGAGTAACCCCTTGAACTGAGCGATTCGCACGTTGTCGATTCTACCGGCAGTCTCCCGCAGCAAATCGAGCCGTTCCTTTAGCGAGAAAAGCGGTTGCTTCTCGTCGTTGTGAGCCACAGCCACAACGACTTCATCGAATAGTTTTCTCGCACGCTCGATCACATCCAGGTGACCGTTGGTCACCGGATCAAAGCTGCCCGGATAGATTGCGCGTCGCATCTGCGAAAATTCGCAGAGGAACTTGGAAATGAAAAGCGGATTGGTAGGACGCGCCTGCCGAGCGGGCCGTCGCTACCTTGCCGAATTTCCGTGGAGCGCGACAGTTCAACAGGTCTCATGGTTAATCCATCGCCATACAAAATCATTGCCGTGGCCACGACGTTTTCGCCGCGATTCAAACAGGTGCTTGCCGAAGCGAAGCGAATCCGAGAACGTTTTCTGGCCGATCTTCATCTGATCTATGTGGGCGAGCGAAATGAAGAAACGGCAAAGAAGTTTAGCGATGCGCTCACGGAACTGCACCTTCCCGCCGATTCAATGATTCACTATCAACCGGGAGACCCGGCCGAAGCTATTCTGCGTACGCTCACTCGTGAGAAGATCGACATGATCGTCGCTGGCGCGCTGGAAAAGGAGGTGGTGTTGCATCCGTTTCTGGGTAATGTCGCGCGCCGCCTTGTGCGAGAAGCGCCCTGCTCGGTTGTGCTCTTCACGAGGCCTGCTGTGAAACCCAAACCGCTGCGCCGGATCGTTTTCGTTGCCGACTATTCCAGGCAGGGCTTGCAGGCTTTGAAAAGAACGCTGCCGCTTGCCGCGGCCGAATCGTGCGAACGGCTTTATGTTATCCGCATCATTACCACGTTCGATCAGGCCCGCGCGTCGATTCGTGCGGATCCCGAGAAGGGTGAAAAGCCTCAAACCAAGGATGAGGAAGAAGAGGCGCTGGAGAAATTCGTTTTGTCAGCTGGTGAAACCGAGATCCCGATGGAAGCGCGATGCATTCGTGGAAACACTGGTTTGGCTGCCTCCGATTTTGTTCAATCGGTGAAAGCGGATTTGCTTGTCGTTCCACTGGAGAAAAAGGGCGAAGGCAGCCAACCACCTCCCAGCAACATCGCTTGGGTTACCGACGTTATTCCGTGCAATCTCTGGGTGATTCGGTGAATTGAATAGCATAGCTTGCGCATGATTTGTAGAGACGCTCGCCGCGGCGAGCGCCTTCCCATCGGAACCGGCGGTTGATACAACCGCCGCTAGAACAACGCATGGAGCCTCAATTTCAACCGTACGGTTTGCCGCATCTCACTGTCATTTTCCTCACAGTCGTGCTGCCGTTCGTGCTTGCGGCGATTGTGCGGCGCACAAAATCGCAGCGGCTTGAAAACGTGATTATCGGTGTGCTCTCAGCCGTGCTCGTTTTGAACTACGTCGTCTATTTGCTTTTTATCCGCAGCCAAGGCGTTGTGGACTGGCGACAAATGTTGCCGTTGCAAATGTGCGACTGGGGCATGGTCGTTGTGATCGTGGCAATGTGGACAGGCAGCCAGCGATGGTTCGAGGTGGCATACTTCTGGGGCATCGGCGGCACGTTGCAAGCCGTCCTCACGCCAAATCTGCTCTTCGGCTTTCCAGATTGGCGGTTCATCAGTTTTTTTACTTCCCACTGCGGTATCATCGTGGGTGTGGTTTTCCTGATGCTGACCCGGCGATACCGGCCCTATCCGATGTCGATCGTGCGCGTGTGGCTGTGGTCGGAGTTTTACTTTGTGGTGACGCTTATCGTCGATGAGCTCACTGGCGTTAACTATGGATTTCTGCTGCACAAACCGGAGGCGTTTTCTATTTTGAGTTTTCTCTCCGATTCGCGCCCGCTTTACCTTCTGCAATTGCACGCAGTCGCACTGCTGTTTTTTCTCGGGTTGTATGCGCCATTTGCCATTGTCGATCTTGCAACAGGCAAATCACTAAGGAATACAGGAAAGCAGGAAGGAAGCCTTTAAAATTCCCGCGTTCCTGCTTTCCTTAGAGATTAATGGCCAAGTCAAAACCATTGCGGGTCGGAAAAGTCACCATTGGCGGCAAACGTCCCGTCTTTATTCTTGGACCGTGCGTCATTGAGTCGGAGAAGTTTGTCTGGCGCATGGCGAAGAAGATCGCTGAGATCTGCTCCGCCGAAGATGCTGATTTCATTTTTAAGGCCTCGTACGACAAGGCAAATCGAAGTTCGGTGCGTTCGTTTCGCGGAATTGGCGTACGCGAAGGAAGCAAGATTCTTTCAGCGATCGGGCGCGACTTAAAAATACCAGTGACCACGGACGTTCATGCCCCGAATGAAGCGGAGATCGCCGGCGAAAAAATCGACATGTTACAAATCCCGGCGTTTCTTTGCCGGCAAACGGATCTGTTGCGCGCTGCTGCAGAAACGGGTCGCGCAGTCAACGTAAAGAAAGGTCAGTTCCTCGCTCCGTGGGACGTGCGAAACATTGCCGAGAAACTGATCGCGTTTGGTAACTCACGATTCTGTTTCACCGAGCGCGGAACCACTTTCGGCTATAACAACCTCGTCGCCGACATGCGCTCGCTCTATTGGATGCGCGAAGCCGGATATCGCGTCATCTTTGACGCGACACACTCGGTGCAGAGGCCGGGTGGAGCAGGGGACTCCACATCGGGGGACGGTATTCTGGCGCCGACGCTGGCCAGAGCGGCGATGGCAACCGGATGCGACGGAATCTTCATGGAGGTGCACGAGCACCCCGGTCGCGCGTTATCGGACGGCCCAAATCAGATTCCCCTAAAGGATTTGCCGAAGCACCTGCGCGTGTTAAAGGCTATTCATGCTGCCGTCTCAGGTAGGGGTGATTGATCTCAATCGCCCGGGTAACAAGGGTATCGCGTCGAGAAAGCGGGCGGTTCGGGCGAACCGCTCCTATCTTCGGCGGGTCTTGTCGATTTGGTTGGCGCCGGTCTTGATGTGCGTTGCAATAGCGGCTCCTCAAGCGTCCGGTCAGTCGAAAGGTCGCAAAAAGAGAGCGCTCGCCTCGGCGACGCCGAGTTCGTCTCCCGGCGAACAAAGCTTGACGAACATTCCGCTGCCAATTGGGCATGAAGCCAAAGGCCTTGTATTGCCAGATTTCGATGCCAACGGTCGCCTAAGAGGACGATTTGAAGCAGGAACGGCTCACCGGATTGATGAGGAGCACGTCGGTTTTCAACATCTTAAAATTACGACTTATACTCCAGAGAGTCAGCCTGATCTGCAAATCGACATGCACACGTCGGTGCTCGACTTGAAGACACGAATTCTAAGCTCGCAGGAGCGCACAACGATTCGACGGTCAGATTTCAATATCGTTGGTGATTCAGTGCAGTTTGATACGAACTCGAAGACCGGACGATTGATCGGAAATGTAAAGATGGTCATTACTGACAAATCTCATCTGACGGCAAAACCCAACACGACGGAATGAAAAAATTAATAGTGTTGGTCTTGTTTATGGCATGTGCAATCGGGGCCCGCGCGCTTGGACAGGCTGCCGCTACACTCGCAGGTTCGCCCGAGCCAACCAAAAAGGCAGAGAAACCAGCGAAAGCGAAAAACAAAGACAAGAAAAAGCAAGACAAGTCATCCGGGACGAACTTGTTTGGATCGAGCACTGCAGGGGCGCAGTCCAATGAACCAACGACGACGGAAATCTACTCGGATGAGGCTGTTTTTGATTCAACCAAGAACATGGGCATCTTTAGCGGCCGTGTGAAGGTGGTCGATCCGCGTTTCAATCTTCAATCTGACAAATTGACCGTGTTCATTACAAAGGGACAAAACCAAAGCTTGGAGAAAGCCATCGCTGAAGGAAACGTTGGCCTGATTCGCGACCGCCCCGACGCAAATGGCGGACCACCAACCCGCGCTGTTGGCCGCGCCGATAAAGCTATCTATACAGCTTCTACTGGAGACGTCGAATTGGCGGGGACACCGCGTGTCCAGGAGGGGCCGAACCTGCACGTAGCGACTAGTCCCGATACGGTGATGGTTATCAGTCAGAACAGTCAGCTAAGGACGCATGGCCCCAGTCGCACCGAGATTGTCCAGCAGCCAAACGATCAAAAAAAGGGACAAGCAAGTCCCTCCCAGACACCAAGCGCAGCCCAGGCGTCACCCGCTCCGTCTCAATCCGTGGCAGCACCGGCCCTGCCGACACCATGATCAGTCAAACTGCGCCGGTTTCGACAGCCAAGGTTCCTTCACCGGTGACGACGAAGGCGGAGATTGTCCTGACCACTGACGAGCTGGTTAAGATTTACGGCGGTCGGGCAGTGGTGAACGGGATCAACATGCATGTCCGTGCCGGCGAAATCGTGGGACTGCTTGGGCCAAACGGCGCGGGTAAAACGACCAGCTTTTACATGATCGTTGGTCTGGTCAGGCCAAACAGCGGTCGCGTGATTTTTTCGGACACCGATGTCACGGATTATCCGATGTACAAGCGCGCTCGCCTCGGCATGGGTTATTTGCCGCAGGAAGAATCGATCTTTCGCAAGATGACGGTGGAACAAAACATCCTCGCGATTTTGGAAACGCTTCCGATGAGCAAAGCGGAGCGGCGGAATCGCTGCGATCAACTGCTGCACCAGTTTGGCATTGAACGGATCGCGAAAAATATCGCGCTTACCCTGAGCGGCGGCGAGAAACGACGTTTAACCATCGCGCGTTCGCTGGTCACACAACCGAAGTTGTTGATGCTCGACGAGCCGTTCAGCGGCGTGGATCCCATTGCCGTCTATGATGTGCAACAGATTATCGTGAACCTGCGCAAATCGGGATTAGCTATCATGATCACGGATCACAATGTGCGTGAGACGCTCTCCATCGTGGACCGCGCTTACCTGATTTACGATGGTCGTGTGGAAAGCGAAGGCACAAAAGATTTTCTCATCAACGATCCTATCAGCCGTCAGCTTTATCTCGGCGAACGTTTCAAAATGTAGATTGTGTTCGCCGCACGTGCTACGACGCAATCGCACTGAGGATAACTTCTAGTTGAAGTGACAAGAGAGGGGGGTAGACTCCGACCAAGGCAATGGAGTTTGCCTTCCCAGAGTCAAAGCTGGGGAAACCGCGTGAGCTAATGACTCCTTCCAAGCGGAAGGAGTTTAATGTTTGAAAATATTTGGTTTATAGCCGCTGTCTGGATGGGCCTCGCGCTCATTGCCAGCCTGATCTCGATCCGGACCGGAATTTCGGTCGCATTGGTCGAAATTCTGGTTGGCGTTGTCGCTGGCAATCTCGCTGTCGGGTTGGAGGGCGGCATGTTGCATGTCGGCATTGCCAGCGCCGGTACCGGCGCGGGACATCTCCATCACGTTCTACAATCGACGGAATGGACGAACTTCCTGGCATTGCTCGGCAGTGGCGTGCTCACGTTTCTCGCTGGCGCGGAGATCGATCCCGTCTCCCTAAAGGCCAATTGGCGTGCAAGCGTGCTCATCGGTGTTCTTTCATTTGCCATTCCATTTGCTGTCGTGTGGCTCTTCGCCCAATTCGTTTTCGGCTGGCCTCTGCACCAGGCGCAAATCGCTGGCATCGCGCTTTCCACCACCTCCGTCGCGGTCGTTTACGCGGTGATGATCGAGGGCGGATTCGGCGACACTGCCATGGGCAAGATGATCTTGGCCGCTTGCTTCATTACGGATTTCGGAACCGTGCTGGCGCTCGGGACCTTGTTCGCTAACTACAATCTCTGGCTGCTGCTATTTGTGATCGTGACGTTGATCGTTCTGTGGTTCATGCCACGGTGGACGCAAGCGATCATCACTCGCTTGGGTGCAACGCAGGTAAGCGAACCCGAAGTAAAATTTATCTTCTTTGTCCTGTTCTTTCTCGGCGGCCTTGCCACGACAGCTAAAAGCGAAGCCGTTCTGCCAGCCTATCTTCTTGGTCTTGTCGTTGCAGGCGTATTTCTTCGAGACAAAACGCTCGTTCGTCGCATGCGCAGCATCGCCTTTGCGATCTTCACGCCTTTCTATTTTATCAAGGCTGGACTCTACGTCTCATTGCCCGCGCTCTGGTCAGGACTGGTGGTGATCAGCGTGTTCCTCGGCCTGAAGATGGTGACCAAAATCGCCGGCGTCTTTCCGCTCGCTCGATTGCACTACATGAAGATCAAGGAAGCGAGCTACACGACGCTGCTGATGGCCACGGGGCTCACCTTTGGAACGATTTCCTCGTTGTATGGCCTGCAAAACGGGATCATCGACCAGAATCAGTACACGATTCTCGTCAGTGTTGTCATCTTGAGCGCATTTGTGCCGACGCTGATCGCACAGAAATTTTTCCAGCCGACTGTGGAGATGATGCATGCGTGGGGACACCTCTACCGCAAGCGTATACGGGTACTAAGCGTGGAGGATGTCGGGGATAACGGCGATGCAAAAAAATGAGTGAAGAGACAAAGGCACACCCCTTTAGCGAGCATCATCAGCGGCATGTGCGCACGACGTTTCAGTACATTGACAAGTTGCTCTCGGAGGCTGAGCACACGATGGCCGATGCTGGTTCGTTGTCGCCTTTCCGAAGACACTCCGACGACACGACGCCAATCCAACGCAAGGTGACCCACGATTACATCGTCCGGGTTCGCGAAGCGATGCGCCGTGTCATGGAGGAGCTCAATATTCCGCCGCCCGAGCCGCACTCGGGCGCCGTGTGGGCCGCCGCGATTAACCTGATGTACTGCTCAATCTCACTCAACGAGCTCACGCCGGAACGAATGCGCGCCTATGGCCCTCTTTCTACGGAGGCCGCCAATAGATTGGACCGAATCCGTGCCGAGCTGGATGGACTGGTCGGCAAGCTGCGGAGCTTTCTGGGACGAGGCGCCGGAGGCGATTTGCAACAGCGTCTCCAACAATTAGGCAAAACTAGTGACGAGATTCGTTTGCTCAGCGAGATCGAAAGAATCGTCACGGCGCATGGTCTTGTCGAATTTCGCGGGACGCTGAGCATGCTGCTTGACCGAATGGAATCGGCAGCCTTTGAGGTCGGCGTTTTCGGGAGAGTTTCATCCGGCAAGTCATCACTCCTCAATTACATTTTACAAACAAACGTGCTCCCGATCGGTGTTACACCGGTCACGGCAATCCCAACTCGCATCAGCCATGGCCCAGTGGCCGAAGCCGGAATTGAATTTGCCGAAGCGCAGCCGCAAATCATTCCATTGTCAGAGCTGGCTGAGTTTGCGACGGAGCAGAAAAATCCCGGCAACAAGAAGCATGTTACACGCATCTTTGTTAAGCTGCCGTCCGATCGTCTGGCAGAAGGCGTCACGTTCGTGGATACGCCGGGTCTTGGCTCGTTGGCGATTGCGGGCGCGGAGGAGACGATAGCATACCTTCCACGGTGCGATGTCGGCATAATCTTGATCGACGCGAGTAATGGCCTTACCCAGGATGATCTCGTTGTGGTACAAGCGCTCTACCAGGCGGGCGCGAGCGCCATGGTTCTCATTAGCAAAGCCGACCTTTTTAGCGCTGCTGACCGGGAACAAATGATTTCATACATAAAATCAAATCTTCATAATCAGCTTTGCGTCCTTCCGCCGGTGCATGCGGTCAGCGTGTTCGGCACGCATGCAGCATTATGCGATCGATGGTTCGAAAGCGAGCTGCGCCCGTTTCTCGCGCAGCATCACCAATTGGCCGTTGTTTCCCAAAAGCGAAAGATCGGCGGGTTGCGCGAAAGTGTGATTGGCGCTTTGGAACGCAGGTTGCAAGCTGAAGCTGTTCATGGCGTGAGTAGCACCTTGCCCGAGCAAAATAGAGAAGCATTGCGCGAAGGCGACCGCCTCTTGCAGCGAGCTCAAGGTGAATCGTTTTTTCTAACCCGAAAAATTACGAAGATGCACGGAGCAATTATCGATATCGCTGCACAACGAATCGCAGCAGGATTGATCGATTCGGACGATGCGAGTGCAGCATCAATTTTTTCCGAGACGCTTACCAGCCTCATTGCCGAACCTGTCGCTGCCACCCTGCGTTCGATTGAGCAGACACGCGAGGCACTGGCAAAGGCGATGCAGGTGGTTACATCGACCTCTGGAAATGGAGTTCCCGATGAGTTGCCCAAACCCGCCGGCATGCCGATGGTGGACGTAAGCGAAATCTCCAAAACCATCGTTGTCGAGAAGCCGACTGTGATATCATTGTTTGGCAAAGGCGTAATAGCATCGCACGTTCAACGAAAGCTCGAGCAGCAATACGATCGCGCGCTGCTGGAATTTCTGAGTCTTTACGCAAATCGTCTTCGCCGCTGGATGGAGCAGAGCATCAGCACACTGCGCAACGCGTTCACTATATTCGCCGACATGCATCGCGCGCGCTTTGAAGCTGCGCCTATCGCGGCGGGTTTGTCCGACAAATCAGCGATTCAAAATGATCTAGAGATTTTGTGCGGATGGGACGCTCAAGATGTTCTGGATGCGTGGTCAGCCGACGCATCGTCGCCAAATTTTTCAAAAGTCACTTAAACAAGTTTGGAGAAGTTTATGAAAACCAGTGGTCAACCGAGCCGGAGACAGTTCTTGAAGAAGAGCGGAGTGATTCTTGCAACGTCGGGATTTGCTGCGCTTAGCAATTCCGTGGCAAAAGAAGAAGGAAAGAAAGATGAAGAAATATCGCCGCCGGAGGATCTGATGCGTGAACATGGCGTGCTCAAACGCATTCTGCTTGTTTACGGCGAAGCTATCCGGCGGATAGATAGCAAAGAGGATTTGCCGCCCGAGCCGCTGGCTGACTCCGCGAAAATTATTCGCGAGTTTGTTGAAGATTATCACGAGAAACTCGAGGAGGATTTTCTTTTCCCCCGCTTCAAGAAGGCCAACAAACTTGTCGATCTTGTGGATGTGCTTTTGCAGCAGCACCAGGCTGGGCGGCGGCTGACCGATATCACGATGCATCTCGCGACAAGCCAGGCGCTCAAGAACGCAGATGATCGACGGAAGCTTGCCGATTCGATGCGCCAATTCATCCGCATGTATAACCCGCACGAAGCGCGCGAGGACACTGTCTTGTTTCCTGCCTTTCGCGGAATTGTGAGCGCACACGAGTTCGATTCGCTCGGCGAAGATTTCGAGAAGAAAGAGGACGAACTCTTCGGCGAAGATGGATTCTTCAAAGTTGTCGATCGCGTTGCCGAGATTGAAAAGAAACTCCGCATTTACGAGCTGTCCCAATTCACGCCCAAAACATGAGTAAATTACTTCGCACCACCGCGCCGCCGGCAACGCTCTTGGTTCGGCTCCTGGTAGGCGCGGTTTTCTTGTCGGAAGGACTTCAGAAACTTCTTTTCCCCGATGCGCAGGGTGCTGGGCGTTTTGCAATGATCGGCATTCCTGCGCCGGACGTTGTGGGTCCGTTCGTCGGCCGCGTGGAGATTGTTTGCGGCGTGTTACTGCTTATCGGACTGCTGACGCGGCTCGCTGCGATCCCGCTCATAATCGACATTTCCGTAGCGATTGTTTCAACGAAACTCCCGATCTTGCTCGGTCACGGAATTTGGCGATTCAGTCTGCCGAAATTGGCGAACTACGGTTTCTGGAGCATGGCCCACGAGGCGCGCACGGATTTTTGCATGTTGGTCGGCAGCCTGTTTCTGCTGATTGTGGGCGCAGGAAAAAAGTGGTCGGTCGACGCGCGGCTGACTAACGAACGGGTCGAGAGCATCGCGAAATACTAACGATCGATTGGCAGCCGGCATGAGGTGCCAGCCACGCGATGCTTATTGGAAATGCGCGGTATTCACGCTAGAAGTTACGTCTGATGGCGGAACGACACGGGACGCAAACGATTACATCCTCAAGCGATCAGCAGAAGAGCGTTCCGGTTGTCACGGTTGAGAGCTTTTACAATTGTCACGCGGAAAAACTGCAGATGAAACTCGAGGGACCGCGAATCGGGTTTCATCGGAAAATTCGTGAGCCAACCATTAACCGTCCCGGCCTCGCGCTCTCCGGATTCTACACGTATTTCGCCGAGAAACGCGTTCAGGTATTGGGAGCGGCCGAGCATTCATATCTAAAAAGTTTGCTGTCGAGCGTTCGGGTAAAGAGATTTCGCGAATTATGCGAGCGCAAGATCCCTTGTCTGGTGATGTCGCGCGGGTTTCATCTTGCGCCGGAGTTGCTTGCAGTCACAGCGGAAGCAAAAATCGCGGTATTCCGCACTCCGATGATCACGATGAAATTCATTAACGCGGCTACAATTGCTTTGGAGATGGATTTTTCGCCGACAGTGACTGAATTCGGTAGTATGGTCGACATCCTTGGCATTGGCGTTTTGATTCGCGGAGCCAGCGGCATCGGAAAAAGCGAGTGTGTGCTGGGCCTCATCGAACGTGGTTACAGCCTGGTGGCTGATGACGTCACCCGGATTACGATGCTCGAGGGACGCGAGCTTATGGCGACGGCGCCCGAGCTTACCCGCAACCACATGGAAGTGCGCGGCATCGGCATTATCGATGTAGCGAAGGTTTTCGGGATTGGCAGTATCCGAGTCGAAAAGCGTCTCGACCTTGTTGTCACGCTGAAGGACTGGCAGGACGTAGATGAGGTTGATCGGATCGGGCTGGATCGTGAATTTTACGAAATCCTCGGTCTTAAAGTGCCACATGTGACTATTCCGGTGAGACCCGGCCGGGACATGGCGCGCTTGATCGAGGTCGCGGCGATGGACGAAAAATTGAAAGGTCTGGGCCAAAATGCAGCCGTTGATTTCAACGCGAAGCTGCTCGGACTGATGGAGCAAAAAGGACCGACGTAATGGCATTGTTGTATCGAAGAGCGAACCGCTCGGCACCTATCCAGAAGATCGAGAAAGAAATTCCGGTCGTGAATCGGCTCGGGCTGCATGCCCGGCCGGCCGCCATGTTTGTGCGCATTGCCAGCCGGCACCGCTCGGAAATTTGGGTATCGAAAGAAGGCGAGGAGGTAAACGGCAAAAGTATCATGGGGCTGATGATGCTGGCCGCTGGGCAGGGATCGAAGCTGCGTATTCGTTGCGAAGGCCCGGATGCCGAAAAAGCGATGGAGGAGCTGGAGCAACTGATCAACGCGCGCTTCAACGAAGATTGATTCGTCCCATATGTCGCATACGACACATAAGAACTAGTGGGACTAATGCGGCCTTTACGCAGCAAAGCTTTCGCGAGTTTGACATCTGCCTTACTCTCCCAAGTGGATGAGCGGCGACAATGCGCCAAAAGAAATTCGGTTTGAAGGAGCTGGCGTCTCGCCCGGAATCGCCCGCGGCAGGGTCCATGTCGCCCGCGATGAGCTGGAGGAGGTCGTGCGTTACCGCATTGCGCCTTCCCAAGTGACGGATGAAATCGCGCGCTTCGAAACGGCCCTTATTCAAACGCGCATGCAGATTCTGCAGATGCAGCAGCGCATTGCAGAATCGATCGCAATGTGGAATGGGTTTTCCAGGAAGTCGCCACGCGGTATGCCGAGACCCTGAATAAAATCGACGACCCCTACCTGCGAGAGCGCGCGCTCGATATCCAGGACGTGACAAAGCGGGTAATTCGCAACCTCCAGGGTAAAGCTCCGAAGACATTTCTTGCCCTGACCGAACCGCACATTTTGATTGCGCATAATCTTACTCCTTCGGACACCGCAAGTATCAACCGAGCCAACGTGCTCGGGATCGCGACCGATCTCGGGAGCCGCACCTCGCATACGGCGATTCTAGCGCGTTCACTCAATATCCCGGCGATAGTCGGCTTGCACGATATCACTGCAAAACTCGAGACCGGCCAGCACGTGCTCCTTGATGGGAATGACGGCTGGTTGATCGTGGATCCGACACCAAAAATCCTTGCGCAGTACGCGGAGATCGAATCAAGAAGAGCCAAGGTCACGGCGAAACTGAAAGAGCTGCGCGAGACAACCTCAACCACGCGCGATGGCCGTCACATTGTGCTCTCGGCAAATATCGAACTCCCACAAGATGTCGATGCCGTGGAGGCCAATGGCGCCGAGGGCGTCGGACTTTATCGCACCGAGTTTCTGTATTTGAACCGACCTACTCTGCCAAGCGAGGACGAACAATACGAAATTTATCGAAAAGTCGCGGAGCGCGTCCGGCCGGATCCGCTGATTATTCGAACGTTTGATCTCGGCGGCGATAAATTGGCTCCGGGTACAGTAGATATCGCCGATGAGTTGAACCCTTTTCTTGGCTGGCGCGCGATCCGTTTCTGTCTTGAGAATATAGACATCTTCAAGACGCAGTTGCGCGCTATTCTCCGTGCCAGCGCCGTCGGCAACGTAAAAATCATGTTTCCGATGATCTCCGGGTTGGATGAATTGCGCCGGGCGATCGCGGTGCTCGATGAATGCAAAGAGGAATTGCGCAGCTCCAAAATCGATATGGCCGAACGACTCGAGGTTGGCGCGATGATAGAGATCCCAAGCGCAGCCATCTGCGCAAGCGTGCTCGCACCCGAGGTCGATTTTTTAAGTATCGGAACAAACGATCTGATTCAATATGCGCTTGCGGTCGATCGCGTGAACGAGAAGATCGCGCACCTTTACGAACCGACCCATCCGGCAGTACTGCGTTTGCTCAAAATGATCGCCGACGCGGCCCACGCCCACAATCTCTGGGTTGGCGTGTGCGGGGAAATGGCAGGAGATATCGCGCTCGTCCCGCTCTTGCTCGGTCTCGGCATGGACGAGCTCAGCGCCGCCGCGATCCTGGTGCCGAGGGTCAAGCGCGCCGTGCAGAGTCTCACCATTCCGGAATGTCGCGAGCTGGTTGAGGAAACGTTCAAGCTCGACACAGCGTCGGAAATTCTGGCGCGTTGCCTGGAACTAGCGGACAAGCGCTACGGCGATTTGTTGGGCTGAAGCCAGCGTCGAAGCGTTAAAGCGGATGGGACTGTCGCTGTCATGTTGAGCGAAGCGAAACATCTCTGATTGGCCCCTTAGGGTTTGCCGGAAGAATTAATCGAAGATTCTTCGCTTCGCTCAGAATGACAATACCCGTTTAACGCTTCAACGTTCTTCACTCTTCCGTTTCTGATTCCGGTCTCAGTCCCTCTTCCTCCATCTTGCGCAGGACGTCGCTCATGTCGTCCACTTCGTCCCAGACCTCGTGACTCACATAAATGGGCGCCTTCTGCTGGGTGGCCATTGCGATGCAATCGCTTGGCCGGCCATCCAGCTCGATGATTTTTTTCTGCTCCAACTCGTTTTGGACACGAATGATGACCCGCGCGTAATAAGTGGCATTTTTCAGATCATTGATAATCACTCGATCGACTTTGGCGCCGAGGGCCGTCATTAAATGTCCCATCAAATCGTGGGTGAGGGGGCGTTCCTTGGTGATCTGCCGCATGAACATGGTGATCGCGCTGCCCACCGTGTGATCGACGTAGATGATGAACACTTTCTCGTTATTGCCGATAAACACTGCGCACCCACCGCTTGTAGGTAAAACCGCCCGAACCTGCACCTCGATCACCGTCTTGTTCATCGACGCAACGGTACCTGCGCGAAAATGAAACACAAGCGGCGGACTGTACACGTCACGTCCGCCTCATCGGTCGCATGGCACATATGAGTGACATGAAATTTTTGGTGTGGCGGGCTTGAATGTTCGACGCGCTGATTGAATATGCGTTTTCGAACATTCGCGGCTGGGTAGGAATTGAAATGAAAACTGAGTGGGACCTTGAGTCCGCCATCACAACATACAACGTGGATGGATGGGGCGAGGGTTATTTTACCGTCAACGGCGGCGGCAACGTCGAAGCGAGGCCGTTAAAGGAGAATGGAGGTTCCATCGACCTTCTAGCAATAATCAATGAAGCGCGCGTGAGAAACCTCGGTTTTCCATTGCTGATTCGGTTTCAGGATCTGCTCCGGCACCGCGTCGAGTCAATTAATCGCGCTTTTCAAAGCGCGATCTCTGAATTCGGTTATCGCAATCAGTATCGTGGCGTTTTTCCCATTAAAGTCAATCAGCTGCGCGAGGTTATCGAGGAAATTGTCGCCGCAGGCGAACAATTTCATTTTGGGCTCGAAGCAGGCAGCAAACCGGAGCTGGTTGCTGCGCTCGCCATGCAGAAAGACCCTGAGAGTTTGATCATCTGCAACGGCTATAAAGATGCCGCTTTCATTCGCATCGCGCTGCTTGGGCGCAAACTTGGCAAATCGGTCATTATCGTCGCGGAAAAACTGGAAGAACTGGAGCAGATCATTCGCGCATCCAACGAGGTTGGAGTCGAGCCCTACATTGGCATTCGTGCTCGCTTGCATAGCAAAGGCTCCGGCAAGTGGTCGCCAAGTGGCGGCGAGAACGCCAAATTCGGTCTCGATACCACTAATCTGGTTGCTGCGAGTCAGATGTTGAAAGAAGCAGGGCTGACGCAATGCCTCAAGCTTCTTCATTTCCACGTCGGATCGCAGGTGCCGGATATCTCAACCATCAAGCGAGCTGTGCGCGAAGGCGCGCGCTATTACGCAAAGCTGTGCAAACTCGGTCACCAACTGGGTTACCTCGACGTCGGTGGCGGCCTCGGCGTGGATTATGATGGCTCGCGCAGTGATTTCGATAGCTCGACGAACTATTCACTTCAGGAATACGCCAACGACGTGGTCTGGAACATTATGGACGTGTGCGATTCCGAAGACGTGTCGCATCCGACCATTGTGAGCGAAAGCGGGCGCGCCATCGTCGCGCACCATTCGGTGCTGGTGCTGGAAGCGTTTAGCTCGATCGAAAAAACTGCGCCGAAGCTCAAGGTCGAAGCCAGCGAGAAGGACCACAAATTGGTGGGCGACATCCTCGACGTGAAACAGCGCTTAAAGCGCGGAAATCGCCTTGAGAGCCTGCACGACATCCAACAGATAAAGGAGGAAGCGCAGCAAACGTTCGATCTCGGCCTGCTGGATCTCGAATCGAAGGCAAAGATCGACACAGTCTATTGGCAAGTCGCGCATCAAATCGTCAACATGCATCGTGGCCTGCGTTATGTACCCGACGAAGTGAAGCAGCTCGAAACGACGTTGGGCGATCAGTACATCTGCAATTTTTCCGTGTTCCAGTCACTGCTCGATCACTGGGCGCTGGGCCAGTTGTTTCCCATCATGCCGATCCATCGTCTCAACACGCCGCCGGATCGCCACGGCACCATCGTGGACATTACCTGCGATTCGGACGGCAGGATCTGCAAGTTCACCGACTTACAGGATGTAAAGGAAACGCTGCCGCTGCACCGGATTCACCCGGGAGAAATTTATTATCTCGGCGTTTTTATGGTGGGCGCTTACCAGGACATCATGGGTGATCTGCACAATTTGTTCGGTCGCGTCACGGAGGTGCATGTTTTCCTCGATCCTGATGAGGAATCCGGCTGGTACATTGAGGAGGTGATCGAGGGCAGCACCATTGGAGAAGTTCTGGCGATGACGCAGTGGGACAAAGTTGAGTTGATGCGATTGCTGAAGTCGGAGGTCGATGACGCAATCAAGACCGATCGCCTTAAGCCTAACGATGCGATGAAACTACTGGACGATTACGAGCGGCTTTTGCAGGAATATACCTACCTCTCCCTCAATGGCGTTAAAGCGCCGCCTCAACCAGGCAATTGGCTGCCGCTAAGTTAATTTTTGTTGGCGCCGAGCTCGCGACCGGCACGCAGGCGAGTTAACCGCTTCGTGCAACTTGTCATTCCGAGCGAAGTCGAGGAATCTCTCGGTGTAAACATGACGCAGCTTTCTCCGACCTCGATCACGGATGCTTTGCAAAGCAGCACTCCCATTGCCGAAATTCAGGTCCAGGGATGGGTGCGCACACGGCGCGATTCAAAAGATTTCTCGTTCATCGAGCTGAATGATGGGTCATCGCTGCGCAATCTTCAGATTATCGCCAGAAATACGTTGTCGAATTATCCTGCGGTTCAACGGGTCACGACCGGCGCGTCAATTAGTGTGACTGGCGCGCTGGTCGCTTCGCAGGGTAAAGGACAAAAATGGGAACTGGTCGCGGACAACATCGAGATTGTGGGAACGGCAGACGATTCCTATCCGCTCCAGAAAAAGGGGCACACGCCTGAGTTTCTCCGAGAGGTCGCTCATCTCCGCCCTCGCTCAAACCTTTTCAGTAGCATTTTTCGCGTGCGCAGCCGACTGGCCTTTGCTGTTCACCACTTTTTCCAGGAACGCGGTTTCGTGTATGTCCACACCCCAATTATCACCGGCAGCGATTGCGAGGGTGCAGGGGAATTATTTCGCGTCTCCACGATCGACCTTAAGAATCCGCCGCGGAAAAACGGGGAGATTGATTTCGCGCAGGATTTCTTCGCCCGCCCGACCTATTTGACTGTGAGCGGCCAGTTGGAAGCGGAAGCGTTCGCGCTGGCTTTGTCGAAAGTTTACACATTTGGTCCAACCTTCCGCGCTGAAAACTCAAACACATCTCGCCACGCCAGCGAGTTCTGGATGATCGAGCCGGAGATGGCGTTTTGCGACTTGAACGGCAACATGAATCTCGCGGAAGAGTTCGTTAAGTATTTGATCGCAGATGCGAAAAAGCATTGCCCCGACGAGATGGAACTTTTCGCCAGATTCGTGGACAAAGAGTTGCTTTCCCGACTCGATTTCGTCATTGAGCTGCCGTTTCAACGCACCACCTACAGCGACGCTGTCGATCTTCTAAAAAACAGCGGCGCAAAATTTGAGTTCCCGATCGATTACGGCTTGAACCTGCAATCGGAGCACGAGCGCTGGTTGACCGAAAAACATTTCAAATGTCCGGTCACGGTTTTCAATTTTCCGAAGGAGATCAAACCTTTCTACATGCGTTTAAACGACGATGGAAAAACAGTCGCGGCAATGGATTTGCTCGTGCCCGGCATCGGGGAAATCGTCGGCGGCAGCCAGCGTGAAGAGAGGCTCGAAATGCTGGAGGGAAATATGCGCCGGCACAGAATGGATCCCGCCGATTACAAATGGTATCTCGATCTGCGGCGCTACGGCACGGTACCGCACTCCGGGTTCGGCCTCGGCTTCGAGCGAATGCTGATGTTCATCACCGGTGTCCCGAACATCCGCGACGTGATTCCATTCGCACGCACACCTGGCAGCGCCGAGTTCTAACCCCTTTGTCATTCTGGGCGCAGCCAAGAAAGCTCTTGCTGTTCACCTACCCAGAAATCACCGCCGGGCTTCTCTTATTCTGGTGAATTCGAGCTTCGAACCGCCTGGCTCTTGCAGGACCATCTGGTCGCCCGAAATTTTCACCTCATAAACTGTATTGGCGAACCGCGTTTGAATTTTGATTCGGTCCTGGTCGCCGAATTTGTATATGCCTCGCATGTCCCCGACAAGGACCACGCCATTTTTCGAGAATTCCCAAACTGTTTCATTTGAACCTCCGGACATGCGCCATTTGCCAATAATGGTTGGATTCCCGCAGCCGGCTATCAGGCACAGCAAAACTGCCGATGCGATTATTCGTAAGCCGGATATATGTCGGCGCAAAATGAATCGCATAACGGTCGGAATCCTCTTCGGCACAGCTTGCTAGGGCAACATTTAATCTAGCGGCTCCTTCGCACATCGTAACGCTTTTCTTCACTCTGGAGCTGCTTCACTAGGGAGAAGGGCAGGCGAGCGCGGACAGACCCCTTCGCCAAGACAGTCGCTTGACGATTGCGATCAAGCGTGTATATACACGCATGTCCGCTTCTTCCAGATCCTTTGCAGCCTGTCGCATGTGCGCCTGTTCGGCTTTGCGTCGCGCCAGCCGGGCCGTGACGCAACACTACGAGAAACATTTCCGGAGTAGCGGCCTTCGTGCGACCCAATTCACCGTTCTCGCGACACTGGCGCAGACAGGACCACTCTCGATCTCTGAGTTGTCGGCGCAACTGGGCCTCGATCGAACCACTCTGTCGCGAACTTTGCGTTTAATCGAGGACCAGGGGTGGATTTCCGCGTGCCCGCATGATGATGAACGCGTGCGAAAGATGACGCTTACTCCGAAGGGACTGAATAAGGCTTCAACCGCTTTGACAGTTTGGAAGCGAGCGGACGTGAGCGTTGAGCCTATCCTGAGACGCTTTGGTTTACAGTCTCGTCCGATGGTACTGACGAAATAATTTTTTGCGAAGACGTGTGTATATACACCTATGATCAGAAGAGACTAGCTATTGATGTCGCGGCTGGTCTTACAGCGGCACACCTGGGGAAAAGAAATGAAGGAAAAAAAAGGCACAACTCATGAGTATTGATCTTATCGGTTGCATTGAACTAACTGCCTCGGCGGCTATCGTAATTGCTGCGCTATCAAGCGGATTAGGTTTGAACACGGCCATGCGAGTTCGCATCGCCGCTTGGCTCAGTGCGTGGTTCGTAGTCGTCGTAATTCTGGCCGCGACGCGAGCTTTATATTACGAGCACGGGCTAGGGGCGCCCGGCCTTGGCGTTGCGGTGGCGCTGCCGATCGCGATTCTCTACATTCTTGTCGCGCGCGTACACTCGCTGCGCGAAGGGTTCCATCGTGTGCCGCTGTGGCTACTCGTGAGCGTGCACACGGTTCGCCTGCTCGGTATTAGTTTCGTAGTTCTTTACACGGCCCATCGTTTGCCCGCGCCGTTCGCGCCGATTGCTGGTTGGGGCGATATTTTTGTTGGAGCCACCGCTCCGCTTGTGGCCTTGCTGGCTTATCGACGCGGCGTGATGACTAGGCCGATCCTATGGATCTGGAATTTGATTGGCGCCCTCGATTTGATCGCTGCTGTCGGACTGGGTGTACTTTCATCGCCCGGCCTACAGCACCTGATTTTAGCCGAGCCGAGCTCCGCGATCATGACAACTTTGCCGTGGCTTTTAATTCCGGGCTTCCTGGTTCCGCTGCTGTTCGCCGTTCACATTGGAATCTTCGTTCGATTGAAGAGACCCAACGCCGGCTGATCTCTGATCTTGGCTGGCGCTTGCATCTAGCAGACGCGATTAGGTTACTGAGATCGAAGACACTTTCAACGAACGTTCCTTCTCTGGTATGTCTGGGGATCGCGCTACTTCTTCTTTCCCTCGCGCTTTGGTTCGTTCGGCTCTTTTGCGGCTCTTCTTGAATCCCCGGGACGATATTCTTCCTGTTCGGCGGCGGCGAAAGCTTTTTCCAGACCGACCATGTCTTCGCCGGGACGTAACGTGTCGAAAGACTCTACTTCCTTCCGGAGTTGTTCCTCAGAATAGTTGGCCGCTTTGATCGACAAGCCGATGCGGCGCTCGATCTTGTCCACTTTGATGACTCGCGCTTCGACTTCCTGACCAACTTTGAGGACATCCTTCACTTTCGCGACGTGGTCTTCGCTCAATTGCGAGATGTGCACGAGCCCGTCGATATCATCCTGTAGTTGCACGAACGCGCCGAAGCTAGCGAGCTTGGTCACTTTGCCTTTCACTAGATCGCCGATCTTGTACTTCTCATCAATCGTCTTCCACGGATCTTCGGTGAGCTGTTTGATCCCAAGACTGATCCGCTGGTTTACTTTGTCGATGTCGATGACGACAGCCTCAACTTCATCGCCTTTCTTAAACATCTCGCTGGGATGATTGATCTTGCGAGTCCAGCTTAAGTCGGACACGTGAATCATGCCGTCGATCCCTTCCTCCAGCTCTACGAACGCGCCATATGCGGTCATGTTGCGAATCTTGCCTTTCACCCGACTACCGATGGTGAACTTCTTTTCGATTTCATCCCACGGATTCGGTTCGAGCTGACGCAGGCCCAGTGAAATTTTCTGTTCTTCCTTGTTCACGCCTAGCACCACGGCTTCCACTTCCTGGCCGACGCTGAGGATATCGGAGGGTCGCATGATCCGTTTTGTCCACGAAAGCTCGGAAACGTGGATGAGGCCTTCCACGCCTTCCTCGATCTCAACAAATGCGCCGTAGGGAACGAGGTTGGTTATCTTGCCCTTGATACGCTGGCCAGCCGGGAAACGCTCTTCGATCTGGTCCCATGGATTCTTCTGAGTTTGTTTGAGTCCCAGCGAGACGCGCTCTTTTTCCTTGTTGATGTCGAGCACGACGACTTCCAACGGCTGACCGACCTTCAATAACTCGCTGGGATGGCCGAGCCGGCCCCAAGTCATATCCGTGACGTGCAGCAAACCATCCATGCCATCGAGATCGATGAATGCGCCGAAGTCGGTGATGTTTTTCACGGTGCCAGTGACACGGTCGCCCACGTTCACGCCGTCCATGAATTTTTGTCGTTTCTCGCTGCGCTCCTGCTCGATCACCTCGCGCCGGCTGAGCACGACATTTTTGCGGTCGTCATTGAGTTTAACAATTTTGAAATCGTAGGTGTTGCCAACGAATTGCTGCAAATCCTTTGGCGGAACGACGTCGATCTGGGACGCCGGCAAAAACGCTTCGACGCCGATGTTGACCATAAGGCCGCCCTTGACCACCGATTTCACCTTGCCTTTGATCAGGCCGTCGCCTTCGAAAACACCAACGATTTTGTTCCAGTTTTGGCGGTAAGCGGCTTTCTCCTTCGAGAGAACGACCATCCCTTCTTCGTTTTCTAGCCGTTCCAGAAGGACGTCTACCTCGTCGCCCACTTCTAACGATTCGAGATCCTCAAATTCGGTCAACGGAATGACGCCCTCGGACTTGTATCCCACATCGACCAGCACTTCGCGCGGTCGAATTTCCAAGATCCGGCCTTTGACGATGCTTCCCTCGCGAAAGTCGGGCATCGCCTTCGACATCACGTCCTGCATTTGAATCATAAAAGTAAGTGGGTCTCCTGTGGGTACAGCGGCGGTCAATCGAACGCCGATGTTTCCGCGCAGCTAAGCAGCGGAAACGGGACGCCACAGTAGCCAACTTAGGAGCGGAGGTCAAACACTGCGTCTGTTCGGCCTTGGGTGTTCGGCGTTGAGCGTTGGGCGTTTCGCCTTTACCCTTTAGGGGAACATGTCGATAGTCCGATTCCTAATATTGATTGCCCTCATCGCAGCCACTTCGCTCCGCGCTGAATCTCCGGCTGAACAAATAGTCCTCACCGCGATCAAATCGTCTGATCTCACCGTCGTTCATCTTTGGGCGCCGTGGTGCTCGAACTGTCAGGCAGAACTCAAAAACGGCGGCTGGACCAAAATCGTTAAGGACAATCCGAATGTGAAATTTAATTTCGTTTCCGTCTGGAACGATGGCCAGGACGGACGGGCGATGCTAAAAAAATTCAATATTGCCGATCAATCAAACGTGACAATTCTTGCAGATCCGGGCCCGCGTCGTGGCGAAAACAAGATCAAACAATTCGCTGGCTTGCCGCTCTCGTGGATCCCGACGACTTGGATTTACAAAGGCGGCGATCTCCGCTACGCATTAAATTACGGCGAAATCCGTTTTCCTGTGCTCCAACAATTTCTCGAAGACAGCCAGTCGGAATGGTCGCACAAAGGCGAACCGTCTATCGAGCACGCTTTGCATGATTGAAAGTTCTGCAGCCCCGTCGATTGCGCAGAATAAACCACCCGTAATTCTGTCGCTCATTGGCGACACGCCGCTTGTGGAGATTACGCAGTTTGACACTGGCCCGTGTCAGCTTTTTCTGAAGCTTGAAAATCAAAATCCCGGCGGTTCGATCAAGGACAGAATCGCGCTCTCAATGATCGAAGCGGCTGAGGCCGACGGAAAATTGGAGCCTGGTGGCACTGTCGTTGAGGCCACTGCAGGGAACACCGGTCTGGGTCTCGCGCTCGTGGCCGGTGCCAAAGGCTATCGCGAATATTATCAGGACATGGCCGCGCGACTGGCCCAGGAAATTCCGGGCGGCTTTTACGTAAATCAATTTGGAAATCCGGCGAATCCTCTGGCGCACGAGCGCACCACCGGTCCCGAAATTTGGGAACAAATGCGACACGACGTCGATGCCATCGTCGTGGGAGTTGGTTCCGGGGGAACGCTGACCGGCCTTGGCAGGTTCTTCAATCGCGTCAAACCCCGTCGCGGCATCGAGATGCTTCTGGCCGACCCGACGGGCTCCATTCTATACGAGTACGTCAAGACGGGGAAGCTCCTGGAATCGGGAAGCTGGGCTGTGGAAGGCATCGGCGAAGATTTCATTCCTGAAATCGCGGACATGTCGCTGGTGACAGATGCGTTTGAGATTGATGACGAAGAAAGTTTCGCGACGGCTCGTGAGCTTTTGCGCAAGGAAGGAATCTTCGGCGGCTCGTCCACCGGGACGCTGGTCGCCGGCGCGCTGCGTTATTGCCGGGAACAAACGAAAGCCAAACGTGTCGTCAGTCTGGTCCCCGACACCGGCAACAAGTATCTCTCGAAAATGTACAACGACTTCTGGATGGCCGAGCAGGGATTCATCCACCGGCCACCGCACGGCGATTTGAGCGATTTGATTTCGCATCGATACGAAGCTGGCGAGGTGATCACGGTCGGGCCGCACGATTCCCTGCTGACGGCGTTTAAGCGCATGCGCGACTCAGACGTCTCACAGCTTCCCGTTGTTGATCAAAACGGACGCGCCATCGGCATCATCGACGAATCTGACCTGCTGGTGAAAGTGCACCGCTCCCCGTCGCACTTTAATGATCCAGTGGAAAACGCGATGACCGACCGGTTGGAAACGCTGCCGCCGAACGCAAAGATTAAAGACTTGCTCGACGTGTTCGACCGTGGCCGGGTCGCTATTGTGATGGAGGACGACAAATTTCTGGGGCTGATTACGCGCACCGATTTGCTATCTTATCTCCGCCTTCACATGCCAAGATCGGCCACGGCGCCCGAACGAGAATTTGTCTAGGGCATCCACAGATTGCGCAGGTTTTCACCGCTTTCAGAATGCGGCCGTCTTTAATCTGCGGAAATCGGTGTAATCTGTAGACGCCTGAACACTGACCATGAAAAAGCAACACGAATTTGCCACGCGCGCCATTCACGCGGGGCAGGAGCCCGACCCCTCCACCGGGGCGGTGATGACGCCGATTTATGCAACATCGACATACGTGCAGGAAAGCCCTGGAAAGCACAAAGGCTATGACTACGCGCGCTCGATCAATCCAACTCGGCTCGCATATGAAAAATGCATTGCCGATTTGGAAAGCGGCACCCGTGGATTCGCGTTTGCCTCCGGCCTCGCCGCGATGGCGACAGTGCTCGAGCTGCTCGATAGCGGCTCCCACATCGTTGCAAGTGACGATCTTTACGGCGGCACGTTCCGGTTGTTCAACCGAGTGCGCCGTCGCTCGGCCAATCTTGATTTTACCTATGTCGATTTGACCGACACGAAAGATCTCGAGCGCGCAACGAAACCAAACACGCGCATGATTTGGATCGAAACTCCGAGCAATCCATTGCTGAAGCTGATTGATCTCGAAGCGATCGCGAAAATCGCGCGGACGCGCAAAATCATCTCAGTTTGCGATAACACATTTGCGACCCCGTGGATCCAACGCCCAATTGAGACCGGGTTCGACATGGTTGTGCATTCTGCAACCAAATACTTGAACGGCCATTCCGACCTAGTTGGCGGAGTGGTCGTAGTCGGCGAAAACAAAGAACTCGCCGATCAAATTGCATTTTTGCAAAATTCGGTCGGCGCAATCGCCGGCGCATTCGACAGCTTTCTCGTGCTGCGCAGTTTGAAAACGCTGGCCCTCCGCATAGAGCGGCATTGTTCGAACGCGCTCGAGATTGCGCGCTGGCTGGAGGAGCAGCGAGAGGTGAAATCCGTTCGGTATCCGGGCCTAAAATCCCATCCACAGCACGATCTGGCACGTCAGCAGATGCGTGGGTTCGGTGGAATCGTGACGATAACATTAAAGACTGATCTTGCCGGAACGAAACGCTTTCTAGAAAACACGCACCTGTTTGCACTAGCCGAAAGCCTCGGCGGCGTAGAAAGCCTGATCAATCATCCTTCACTCATGACGCACAGCTCTGTTCCGCCGGAGCAGCGTGAAGCACTCGGAATCAGTGATTCACTGGTCCGGTTGTCGGTTGGCATCGAAGACGTGCGCGATTTGATTGACGATTTGAAGATCGCCCTCGAAGCGATTTGAGAATCGTAGGGACGGATCGCCGAGCCGTCCATTAGCAGGCGAGACGCCCATTGGCCCCGCAGGCAACATGCCTGTGCTACAATGCTCGTAAATGGGCAACACCTTCGGCCAGCTTTTTCGCGTCACCACCTTTGGCGAATCGCATGGCGGCGGCATCGGCGTGGTGATCGACGGCTGCCCGCCGAAAATCGACATCTCCGAAGCCGAAATTCAACGAGAGCTGGATCGGCGGCGTCCGGGTCAAAGCAAACTCACAACACAGCGGAAAGAGGAAGACCGGTGCGAGATTCTCTCCGGCGTTTTCGAAGGAAAGACGCTCGGCACTCCTATCGCACTTGCAGTTCGGAACAAGGACGCTCGGCCTGAAGATTACAGCGAGATCGCAGGCAAATTTCGACCGTCACACGCCGATTACACTTATGAGGCCAAATACGGAATCCGAAATTGGCAGGGCGGCGGTCGCGCGTCTGCGCGCGAAACGATTGGCCGCGTCGCCGCAGGCGCAGTTGCGAAAAAGGTATTGTCCACGTTGTATGCCGATTTCGAGATTGTCGCCTACGTGAGGCAAATTCACGATATCGTTGCGAAAATTGATCGCTCCACTGTGAAGATGAAGGACGTGGAGAAAAATATCGTCCGCTGCCCGGACGCTGCGACAGCGAAACGGATGATATCGCTGATCGAGCAAGTCCGAGACGAAGGCGACTCAATCGGAGGTGTGATTGAGTGCGTCGCGCGTGGGATAGCACCCGGGCTCGGAGAGCCTGTTTTCGACAAGCTCGAAGCCGACTTGGCGAAAGCAATGCTGAGCATACCGGCAACAAAAGGTTTTGAGATTGGCTCTGGATTTGCGGCGACGCGAATGCGCGGCTCGCAGCACAATGATCCATTTGAAATGCGCGACAAAAGAATACGGACAACGACAAACAACTCCGGCGGCGTGCAAGGCGGGATCAGCAATGGCGAAGACATTTGGTTTCGCGTTGCATTTAAGCCGCCGGCTACAATCGCGCTTCAGCAGAAAACCGTTACCAGTTCCAAGAAGGAAAGCGCGCTCGCAGCTCGGGGACGCCATGATCCGTGCGTTCTTCCTCGAGCAGTGCCAATAGTGGAAGCGATGGTCGCGCTCGTCCTTTGCGATCATGCGCTGCGGCAGCAAGCGATCGGTGGTCGGTCGCAGTGACGCCTGAACCTCAAGCGCTACGTGGTTCGCCGCTTTGGCAGGGGGTCTTCCTTTCTTTTGCAGTGGTGTTGGTTTTGTTCGAAGTCGTGCGTGGCTGGCGCCTGGGGTTGTTTCGCCAATTGATGCGACTCGCTGCGCTTGTCGCTGCGTATGCGGCCGCGTTTTTCGGCGGCAGGTTACTTGTTCCGATCGCCCGCCCAGTTTTGAAAATGCCTGACTTCGTTCTCTCGGCACTGGGCGGCGCAACGCTGGCATTCGTTGCGTACGCTGTGGTGAGCAGCATGGGAACAATTTTGTTCAAACGGACCGGCGAACAAGATCCCAGAATCGTCCAACTGATCCACGGATTTGCGGGGGCCATCGTCGGATTGTTCTTCGGTTTCTTTGCTCTGTGGCTGATCGTGGTGAGCGTGCGCGCTGTTGGCGCGGTGGCAGACGCGCAGGTCCGCAGCGGATCAGCTACCGTGCACGCCGGTCCGGATGCCACGTCTCATGCTCTAGAGGTTCGGCGGCAGTTTCTGGGAGACCGAAATGAACAATCTGCTGCGTTTGCCGCGTCTCTAGCGCGGCTAAAAAATTCGCTTGAACTCGGTTGGCTTGGAAACGCGGTCAAGCAGATGGACCCCGTTTCGCAAAAGAGTTATGACACACTGGCGAAAGTGGCTGCCGTATTTTCCAATCCGGAACGCGCGCAGAGATTTCTGTCGTTTCCGGGGGCGCGCGAGTTGAGCGAGCATCCGAAAATTGTTGCTTTACGTGGCGACCCGGAAATTTCCGAAATGATCGCGCAGAAGCGTTTTCTCGATCTTCTTCAGGATCCGCGGATCATCGATGCGGCAAATGATCCGGCGCTAGCCGAAGGCATCAAGAAATTCGATCTTCACGCCGCGCTTGATTATGCGACAAAATCTCAGCAGCCCGCGCAACGTTGAATGAACTACCTCGCTACTATCGGCCTTGAAGTGCATGTTCAGCTTAAGACGCGCTCCAAGATGTTTTGCGCTTCTCCAGTTGAATTTGGAGCCGAACCAAATACGCACACTTGTCCGATCTGCCTCGGTCTCCCTGGCGCATTGCCAGTGATGAATCATGAAGCATTGCGCCTGACGGTGCTAACCGGGCTCATGCTGGGATGCGACATCGCGCCGATCTGCAAATTCGACCGCAAAAACTATTTCTATCCCGACATGCCGAAAAACTATCAGATTTCGCAGTACGACATGCCGCTTTGCACGAATGGCAGCGTGCCGTTGCACGACCTGGCTTATCCGAAAGACGCCCAGAAAAATATCGCAACCCGCGACAAGGAAGTGCATCTGGTGCGGATCCATCTCGAGGAAGACGTGGCGAAAAGTTTCCATTTCGAGAACAGTACTGGGATTGATTTCAATCGCGCCGGCACGCCGTTGATGGAGATCGTGACGCAACCGGAGATTAATTCGCCGGAAGAGGCGTTCGCGTTTTTGACGGCGCTGAAACAAATCCTGATCTACGGCGGCGTAAGCGACGCCGACATGGAGAAGGGGCAGCTCCGCTGCGACTGTAATGTGTCGGTGCGATCTGAAAAGCAAACCGAACTCGGAGCAAAAATTGAGATCAAAAATATGAACTCGATCAGCGGTGTGCGGCGCGCCCTTGCTTACGAGATTCAGCGTCAAACCAGCTTGCTGGAGAGCAGCGAACGACTCGAGCAGGAGACGCGTGGATGGGACGATGTCGCTGGCGAAACCTTTCTCATGCGCACAAAAGAGTTCGCACACGACTATCGCTATTTCCCAGATCCCGATCTGCTACCGGTGAAAACTGAAGTTCTTCTGGCCGATGTGCGCGAGCGCGTGCCGGAACTACCAAAAGCGAAGCGCGCGCGTTTCGTCGAGCAGTATCAAGTGAGCCCCTACGACGCAGGCGTGCTGGCGAACGATCTTGAGCTGGCCAGATATTTTGAAGCGGCTGCCAAGGGCGCTAAGAAACCGAAAAACATCGCAAACTGGATTCTAAACGATTTGCAGAACGCCCTCGGCGCTGCTGGAAAGACGATCGACGATTGTCCGATTCCACCGGAGGCGCTTGATGAATTAGTCAATTTGATCGACAGCGGAAAAATCAGCGGTAAGCAAGGCAAGGAAGTGTTCGCGGAGATGTTTGCAACCGGAAGGAGCGCAGCCGCGATTGTGAAAGAAAAGGGGATCGAGCAACTAAGCGATTTGAGCGCGATTGAAGCGTTCTGTGATGAAGTGATTGCGGCAAATCCAAAACCGGTCGCAGACTTTAAAAGAGGCAACGTTGCGTCGCTGAATTTCCTCAAGGGCCAGGTGATCAAATTGTCCAAAGGGAAAGCCAATCCCCAGCTGGCGGGAGAAATTTTAGAGCGAAAGCTGAAGCGCTAATCGTATTTCTCCTTTGTCATGTCGAGCGAAGTCGAGACATCTCTTGCTATTTTTTGAGTAGCGAGAGATTCCTCGACTGCGCTGCGCTTTGCTCGGAATGACAAGATCGGACAGGCGATGAAATTGCAACTGTGCGAATCCTGATTGCCCCGGATAAATTCAAAGGCGCGCTGAGCGCGCGCGATGCGGCGGAGAACATCGCCGCAGGCCTGCGCGAAGTTTTGCACGACGCGAAGATCGACATCGTTCCAATGGCAGACGGCGGTGAGGGAACTGCTGAAGTGATTGCTCAGGCGCTGGGCGCTTCCTGGGTGACCTGCCCAGCGCACGATCCGTTAGGCCGCGAGATCGAGGCCCGCTACGCTTGGATTGATCCGCCTTCGCTAAGCCTACGGCGTGACAAGCTCGCCATCGTGGAGATGAGTGAAGCCGCCGGAATGCGACGTTTGCATTCCAACAAGTTAAATCCCGAGGTCGCCACCACATTTGGCGTTGGCGAAATGATTTTGGATGCGGCGAGGCGAGGCGCGGCTGAAATCATCATCGGTCTTGGCGGCAGCGCGACAAACGACGGCGGCTTCGGCATGGCGCGCGCTTTGGGTTTTCGGTTTTTTGCGGGCGCAAAGGAATTGACAGGAGCGGTGACCGAATTGGCAGACCTGGCGAGAATTGAGACTCCTGTAGCGGCAGGCGTGTCGCCTGCAGATTCGACGGCGCAGTCCCGAAAGCTTTCGGGACTGCCTCCACAGCTGAGAATTATCGCCGCCGTTGATGTAAAAAACCCGTTACTCGGACCAAACGGCGCGACGCGAGTGTTTGGTCCGCAGAAAGGCGCGGGGAAGAACGAAATCGATATTTTGGAACGTGCGCTAACCAGGCTGGCCGATGTTGTGGCCGAACAATTTGGATTTGACTATCGCAATGAACCTGGCGCCGGCGCGGCGGGCGGACTCGGTTTTGGCCTGCTGAGTTTTTGCGGCGCAAAAATCCGGCCGGGATTCGACGTTGTCGCAGGAGCAGTCGGCCTCGAAGCCAAAATCAAAGATGCCGATCTTGTGATCACAGGCGAGGGAAGTCTGGACCGGCAAACGCTCGAAGGGAAAACGCCTGTCGGCGTGGCGCGGCTGGCGCGGAAACTCGGCAAGCCCGTTTTCGCAATTGTCGGCCACACAACGAATGATCCAGAAGTTCGCGAGATTTTCGATGGCGTTTACGAGAACGCGCGGCCGGGAATGAGCCAGGAAGAAAACATGAAACGCGCAGCGGAACTAGTGTGCGAGAACGCGCGCGAACTTGCTAAGAGCTTATAGCGCACTCACGGGGATTTCTTTGCGCTCCTCGGATCGTCGGCAGGATTCAAGTAATTAATCTGCCATGGCCCGATGCCATGGAGTTGGATAACCGTCCCGTTCTCGAACCAGGCTGTGTGCTTCACGCCGGCGGGCCAGAAGCCGTACGTTCCATCGCGCAGGGTTTTTGCTGCACTGCGATCCAGATTTTCACCCATTGCCAGGAACATCGTTCCTGAAATCACCGTCACGCGTTCGGTTTTCGGATGCGTGTGCGGCCGTATATGATAGCCATCAGGGAACTGAAGTCGCATCACAAAGGGACCTTCTTTTGTCGGATCACCTTCCAGCACGGCCATCTTCGCACCGGCTGGCAATGAGGGCGGGCCGGCTTTCCATTCGATTGTCGTCGGAGGATAAAGGCGCATGTCTGCGGATTGCGTGTCTTCGGCGGATAACCTCGCTTGTGGGATGATCACGGCCAGAAGGGTAGCTAATGCGAAACCGGCAAAGGTTTTCATCGATTCATTATTGTTGCTCGATTTTATGGCGGCAAGTCGTTTTAGCAAAGTTCACGGAACTGTTTCGCTGTTTCGACGTAGCTCCACGCCCAGCGCGCTATGTCCTTCTGTTCGTCGAGCGTCAGTTGCCGGCGAATTTTCGCTGGCGATCCGAGCACCAGGGAACCGGGCGGAATTTTCATCCCGCCAGTGATAAGCGCATTTGCGCCGATGATGGAGCGCGGGCCGACTTCCACATCGTCAAGGATAATAGCGCCCATACCGACGAGCACTTCACTGTCCACGTTGCACGCGTGCACGATCGCGCTGTGGCCGATGGTGACCAGTTCGCCCACCGTTGTGGGATAACCTGTGTCGAGATGGACGACGGCATTGTCCTGAACGTTCGAGCGCGGACCGATAATGATGCGATTGATGTCGCCGCGTAGAACGGCTCCGTACCAAACGCTTGATTCCTCCTCGAGTGTAACGTCCCCAATGACCGTCGCGCCGGGGACAATCCATGCGCTCGAGTGAATTGCGGGACCTTTTTTTAAACGCGCAGCGATCCCGGCGTGTCCAGTCGGCAATGTATCTGGCTCTATATGCATTTGAGGATGTTAAACGCCCAAATCCGCCTGTCATGTCGAGCGAAGTCGAGACATCTCTTATTATTTGATTTACGAGAGATTCCTCCACTTCGGTCGGAATGACAAACAGCGACAAAGCGGTGCAACACCTATATGCATTCTGCATTCAAGAATTAAGGTTCAACATCCGAACTCCCACGTGCAACAGCAAATAACAGAATCGGATTTTCTTATTCCCACGTCTGAGCGATTATAGCCGCCGCATGCCTGAATTTCCTCCAGAACAAGTCACACCCTTCGTGTTCTCCGATCCCACCGGTAAACGCTGGCCGCGTCTGCGCCTGATTTTGCTCATCGGCGGAGTGCTGTTTTTCCTTGGCGCGGTTCTGTTCGTTCAAACGCTATTTGTCACACCGCAAATGAATGTGCCGTTTTCGCTGCGGCAGTTAAAGGGTCAATTAAGAGCGCTACAAAAGGAAAATCCGGCCGGCCAGTTATCTCCGGCCTCGCTACTTTGGCAGAAATTTGGCGCGGCACGACAGGCGGCAAAAAAGCTTGCTGGCGCAGCGCCAACAGCTTCGCCGAAGCCGCGGAAAAAACCGCCCGACAACGAAGTGCGACTTGCATTCTACGCTAATGGAGACCCTTACAGCTATACTTCGCTCGAGCAACACGCGGCGCAGATTACGCATGTTTGTCCGGAATGGATGACCGTGATCGACGGGATGGGCGATCTGCAAATTGACGGCGACACCCGGCTATTGAAGCTCACTGCGAACAAGGGGATCGCCCTGATGCCACTGCTGACGAATCTTGTCGGCGACACCTGGCAGCCGGAAGCGATTGAAAACCTGGCGCACGGGCCAGCTGAACGGCAGGATCGGTTTATCCAAAGTGTGCTTTCCGTCTTGCGCAATGCGAAGGCTTCCGGCGTTGTGGTCGACTGGCAGCAAATCGATCCGATTTACAAAAAGGACATCACTGCGTTTATGGACAAGTTCGCCGACGCGTTGCACGACGATAATAAGCAGCTATGGCTGTGCGTTCAGCCCGGGGAGGAGCTCGATTACATCGATTTCGATGCACTCGCCGACAATGTGGATCGTTTTGTGGCGATGTTGTTCGATGAAACATCGGACACCGATCCGCCGGGTCCGCTGGCGTCGCGTTCATGGTTTGAAGGTTGGCTGCACGTTTTGCTGGAAGGGTCCGACACCAAGCAATGGATCATCGCCATCGGTAGCTACGGATATGATTGGACAATCGGTGCGAAAAAGGGCGAGCTGATCAGTTTTTCAGAAGCAATGAGTCGCGCCAATGATGCGGAAATCGGGAGCGTACAAGTGCAGGAGCCAAGTTATAGCCCGTATTTTTATTTTCAGGATGAGGACAAGGAACACGCCGTCTGGTTTTTGGACGCCGTAACATTTCTTAACCAACTGCGCGAGGTCCGCGATCAAAAGGCCGGCGGTTTCGCGCTTTATCGGCTCGGCAGCGAAGACCCTGCAATCTGGGATGCGTTAAGCGTCACGCGGGACTTCAAGCTCGACAATCAAACGCGGCAGTCGCTCGAATTGATAAAGTCGTCGGACACGATAGCTGACGTTGGAGACGGCGAGATTGTTACTGTTGACGAGCATCGCACGGACGGGATGCGAAAGCTTACTGTGGACGCAGAGGGCTACCTCACTGCGAAGTATGTGAAGTTTGCGGAATTCCCAACACTCTATCATCAGGGCACCGGCGACGCGCATCAGGTCGCAATCACTTTCGATGACGGTCCCGATCCGCGATGGACGCCTAAGATTTTGGATATTCTCAAGGCAGCGAACGTTAAAGCCGCCTTTTTCCTGGTGGGAGTGAA
>QHOK01000045.1 GCA_003218755.1 Verrucomicrobiota bacterium | reverse complement strand
AGGTTCCTCTGTCCACCTTCGACTTTAAGCCACCGCCAGGCACAGAAGTCACCACGCCGCTCGGGCAGTGAAAGCAAGATTTGGTTACGGATGCAAAAGCCGCGCAGCCGACACGGCTGCCTCTACAGGGTTGGTCTGATTTGCAGTGGCAGGCGTGCCGCCTGCGAATTCCATCGACGGTATGGCAACACAAATCTATAACAGGCGTTCACCATGCTACGTGTTTGGTTCGCAGTCTTCGTTGCAATGCTCGACGCGATCCCAGGGTCGTTGTGCGCGGACCCTTCGGTGACATCGAATCACATCGTCTCGCACATTCCGCGTCAGCACGTTAAATCAAGCGCCATTGCGGCCGTTGGCTACAGCAAACGGCGGCACATTCTCGAAATCGAATTTGTGAATCGCGCCGTTTATCGTTATCTCGACGTGCCTCCGGCAGTACATCGCGATCTGATGTCGGCCGGGTCAAAAGCGCAATTCTACGACTTCAACATCAAGGGCCATTATCGATCCGTTCCGATTCGACCACCGCAAAAGCAACAAGTGCCCGCGAAATCACCCGCCTCCGCACAAGGCTACAGCGCGGCAGGTCACGAATAGACGCGAAAATTTTCCCTGTAAAAAAACGCTCGCAGTAATTCGCATCATTCGCCAGAAAGCTTTCTCGTTGGTGTTAATTCGTGGTTAAAAAGAATTGGCGTTTCAACTTCGGCGAGGCGAGGCACAGATTCCGCCTCACGCCAATGGAAAAACGAGTAGTCGTATTCGTTGTCGCTGCGTTCGTGCTCGGCCTAGTCACAAAATGTTACCGCGACGCTCATCCGTCTTCTTCTCTACTGCAGCCAAACAAGACACGAACTACATTTGCTTCGCCGGCTCCAGCTTCTACGCCAACTCGAAAACGAACGGGAAAGTCAACACGAACCGAGAAAGCGGGCCTATCAAATCCGATGTCGAAGCACGAGTAAAAGTAAGAGTAAGAAATCAGAAACCATGTCCACATATCGCGTTTGCGAAGGCCATCGCTCACGCAGATCATCTCGGTGTGACCGACCACGTTGATACTTTCACAAAGCAAATTTGTGAAGTTATCGTAGGCAAGACTCAGGCGGTAAAACTCGCGGTGGCCTGCCTGCTCGCGCGGGGTCATCTTTTAATTGAAGACATCCCGGGCGTGGGCAAGACAATGCTCTCCCAAGCGTTGGCGCGCTCCCTTGCCCTCGCATTTCAGCGCATTCAATTTACGAGCGATCTGTTGCCGGCCGACATTCTGGGGAATTCCATCTTCGACCGGAGCGAGCAACGTTTCGTGTTCCATCGCGGCCCGCTTTTTTCGCAGGTGGTACTGGTCGACGAGGTCAATCGGGCCACAGCCAAGACGCAAAGCGCGCTGCTTGAAGCCATGGAGGAACACCACATCTCCGTCGACGGGGTGACGTATGAGTTGCCGGAGCCATTCTTTGTTATCGCGACACAGAATCCGCAGCACGCGGTGGGCACTTTTCCGCTGCCCGAATCTCAACTGGATCGATTTTTGATGCGAATCGAGCTAGGCGTGCCAGACCGTGCCAGCGAACGCGCCATGCTTCTGGGAATGGATCGTCACGAAATGCTGAAGGAATTGAAGCCAGTAATGAGCCCGCGAGCATTGATCGAGATTCAGGATAAAGTGCGAAAGATATACGCCTCTCCGGCCCTGCTCGACTATCTCCAGGATTTGCTCGATGCCTCGCGGCAACGCCATAGCACCGGGTTATCTCCGCGCGCGGGGTTGGCTTTACTGCACGCGTCCCAAGCCTGGGCGCTGATGCACGGACGCGAGATGGTTCTCCCCGAAGATATTCAAGCCGCGGGAATCGCGGTCATGGCGCACCGGCTGGGACACGATATCGAGCAACCCGGGCAAAGCGGACGCACACTCGCTGATAATCTGCTGCACAGCGTGCCGGTCCCGTGAAAGCACGAAAACTTCCGCTCATTTTCCCAACTGCAAGTTTTGCCCGGCTGCTGTTTGTGGTCAGCGCGATGTGGTACGCGGCGTCCAGTCAAAATAGTGCGGCAATTTACCTGCTCTTGTTTGTACTGACGGCAGTCTTTCTCGTTTCAATTCCCCATACGCTGATCAATCTCGCAGGCGTGACGATAAGGCTCGAATCTGCCAAGCCAGCGTTTGCCGGCGACGAGGTCTCTTTACCGGTCGAGATGATGAACACGTCTCGTACAACACGTTATGGAATCGAGCTAGTCCTATCGGAGGCGAACAAAACGCGCGAGCGCATCGATTACATTCCCCGCGAGAAAGCAGCCCGCCTGACGCTTCGATTTCGCGTGCGGCAGCGCGGCGAACATAAAATAGGAACCTTGTGCCTAACCAGTGCTTATCCACTCGGTTTCATTCGTGTAGAAAAAAAATTCGCGCCTTCCCAAACCTATCTCGTCTATCCCAAGCCCGCGGGAGATCCTCGATTGCCGGCAAGCCTTTCACGCTCGCCCGATAACCGGCCCCAAGTTGACATCGGAGAAGGCGATGACTTTGCGGGAGTGCGCGCCTACGTACCCGGCGAATCTCAGCGCCACATTGATTGGAAAGCTGTGGCGCGCGGCCAACCGCTCATGACAAAACAATTTGCGGCCACAGCGGAAGGCTCCATCCATCTGGATTTTTCTCTTGTCCCTTCCAACGATGTAGAAGCCAGACTATCGCAGCTTGCGCTTTGGGTAATTGAAGCTGAACGCGCGCGGCGTCCTTATGGCCTTCGTCTGCCAGGCGCCGAGATTTTGCCAGCTATCGGCCCGACGCATTTTCACCGGTGCCTGCAAGCACTCAGTCTGTTCCGATCAACCGAGCATGAGTAGGAGTACGAGTAGGAGTCCGATTAAGAGGGACACAAGCATTCCACGGCGCCCACTGCTTTGGCTAGCGGCGGCATTGCTATTCACTCTGCCCCCATTATTCGACTCTCTCGCGACTTGGGTTCCATGCCTTTTCCTTCTCTCGCTGGCATTGAAATTTTGGATGGAACCAAGGGGTTACCGGCTTCGATTTACCGCTTTGAAACTGGCTCTCGTGGCCGTGGCGCTAGCCGTGATTTTCGCCAGCTACGGTTCTGTGAAAGGCCTTGAGCCGGCCATATCTCTCCTCGTCGTTCTCATATCTCTCAAGGTTCTGGAAGCGCACACGGCGCGCGAATTTCAAGTGATGGTAATGATGGGGTGGGTGCTTTGTCTTTGCGGGTTTTTTCTTGCGCAGGACTTCGCCACTGCGCTCTGTCTCCTAACCGCATTCGCGCTGCTGCTAGTGGCACTGATCCACTTTCATCGCGCATCGTCACCCGGCGCTATCTGGCATCCGCTTGCTACGACCGGCAAACTCCTGGCCCAGGCGGCGCCAATCGTCGCCCT
>QHOK01000107.1 GCA_003218755.1 Verrucomicrobiota bacterium | reverse complement strand
TCGAACGAACACACCATTTGGGGATTGACCGGGTTTCAATGGAACACGCCCATCTCATGGGCGGCGTGGATAATGGGTCTCGCCCAAATTCCTTTCATCATTAATTTCTTCTGGAGCATCAAGCACGGCGAAAAGGTGAACGACAATCCGTGGGAAGCGACCACACTGGAGTGGACTGCGCCTTCGCCGCCGCCACACGGAAATTTTGTTCATACGCCTGTCGCCTATCGCGGTCCTTACGAATACAGCCTTCCAGGCCGCGAACGCGATTACACCATGCAAAATGAGCCGGTGGAACCGGCCGAGCGCATTCGCCGCAAGCCTCCCGCCGAACCGGTCCTTGTGTAGACTGAAGAGATGGAGATTCCCTACACAATCTCTACTCGTCCCGACACCGGTCTCTGGAACGCCAAGGTCGGCATCTGGCTTTTTCTTGCGTCCGAAGTGATGCTCTTCGGCGGACTTTTTTCCGCCTATATCTTTTTGCGCCTCGATGCGCCGCCGGGCATTTGGCCGCACGGCCTGTTGAATGTTCCCGTTGGCACGATGAACACGGCCATCCTGATCCTGTCCTCGGTCACTGTGGTGCTGGCATGGGCGTCGCTGAAGATGAGAAGGTATCGCGCCTATTGGTGGTACATGTTGGCGACGATTTCGTGTGGCGTGATTTTCCTTGTCGTCAAGCTGGCTTACGAATGGCCACAGAAGTTTGATCACTTCGGCGCCTACATTAAGCCGGAAGCGCTCGGGAAGTACGAGCAGTATCTGGGAAACGAATATGCCGCCGCCAAAGGTCTGCCGCCGCGGCTCGAGATCACTGGCCATTTGCACAATCGCGCGGCGCTAAACGATCCCAAGATCAAGGAATACGAAGTCGCGCTCGACCCGCTCAACGCCGAGCCCACCAATCCTGCCATGGATCGGCCGCACTTTTTCCCGCTGCCGGTCACTGACAAAATCGCGACGATCGAGAAGGAAGACGTCGAGCGCGCGACGATGTTTTTGCCGACGCACAGCGCGTATTTCGCCAGCTATTTCACCATCACCGGTCTGCACGGCATGCATGTGCTCGGCGGTGTGCTCGTGTTCATTTACATGTGGCTGCCGGTTAGCAAAAAACTTTACCAGCGCAACCCAGAGCATTTGGCTAATCGCGTCGAGGTAAGCGGCCTGTTCTGGCACTTTGTCGATCTGATCTGGATATTTGTGTTTCCGCTTTTTTACCTGCTCTGAGCCATGAACAATCCGCCTGATATTTCGCAAGATCCCAAGGAGTACGAGGAGTACGCGCACGGCATACAAAAGCACGTTAGAGGTTATTTGATGGTAGGCGCGCTCCTGCTCACGTTTACTGCCGTCACGGTGGCTCTCTCCTATGTCGATTTCGGAACGCGTAAAGCCAACATCGGCATCGCCATGTTGGTGGCGACGTTGAAAGCGGGCGCCGTGGCTGCGGTCTTCATGCATCTGGCCGCAGAAAAACGGCTCATTTACCGCATCCTGATTTTTACCGGCTTTTTTGTGCTCGGACTTTTCTGGCTTATCTTTTTGGCGTGGTACGACTATCCGGTCTTTCATTAAATGTCGCTTAAAGCTTTCCATATTGTTTTCATCATTTTCTCGACGCTGCTTGCACTCGGGACCGGCGTCTGGTGTATCTGGGTCGACCTGGTGGAGGGCGCGCCGATTTATCTTGCGGGCGCGATCGCGTCGGTTGCCGCTGCGATTGCGCTGATCGTTTACGGCGTCTGGTTCTACAGGAAAATGAAACGGCTGCGGATCATCACATGAAGGCGAAAATTCTATCGGTTTTGATTTTGGGAATTTTGCTTGCGGCTCAGCAAGCGTCGGCGTGTCCGTTTTGCTACGGCGCGAAAGATGGAAAATCGACCGAGCACATGGCGATCGCGATCTGGTTTCTGTTCGGCGCAGTTCTCTCCGTCATCGGTGGGATCGGCGCATTCAGTTTTCATCTGTGGCGCCACGGGCGCATGCCGGTCGAACCTCACCAGGAGATTACCGAGGAAGATCTGAGCAAATATGAGTAGCCTCGCGCTGATCAACGAATTCCTGGGGCAGCCGCCGAACGCCTCCTCGCACGGATATCAGATCGACCACATCCTCGAGTTTTGCCACTGGTTCATGGGTGCGCTGTTCATTGGCTGGTCGGCATTTTTTATTTTCGTCCTGATTCGTTTCCGAAAACGCCGCCAACCGGGTGCGGATCACATGGGCGTAAGGAGCGGCATTTCAACGCATCTGGAATTCTCCGTCGTATTGATCGAAGCGGTGCTCCTCCTCGGGTTTGCCATTCCGCTATGGGCAAAACGGGTGAATCAGTTTCCGCCAGGCAAAGACGCGCTGGTTGTTCACGTGGTGGCGCAGCAGTTTAGTTTCAATTATCACCTACCCGGACCGGATGGGCAGTTTGGCAGGCGCGATGTCGGTTTTGTGAGCAACTCAAATCCGCTGGGCCTTGATCCGAATGATCCTGCCGGGAAAGACGACATAGTGACAACTGGCGAACTTCATGTGCCAGTGAATCGCCCGGTGATTGCCGAGCTTTCCTCCAAGGACGTAATCCACGATTTCTTTTTGCCAAGCATGCGGATCGCAGGTGACGCAATTCCCGGTTCGCTCATTCCGATCTGGTTCACGCCAATCAAGACCGGCACGGACGAAGTGATTTGCGGCCAACTTTGTGGCCTTGGCCATTACGGAATGAAAGGCACGCTCGTGGTCGATACTCCGCAGGATTACGAGGCGTGGCTGAAAGAACGCGCCGAACTTTCTGGTGGCGCGCAAAGTGCCCCGCAGGCAGGTGCACCGCAGCCGGCACCCAAGCCGGAAAACAAACCACCCGCTCAAGCGGAAAACAAACCCGCCTCGCCGGGCGCACCCAAACCTCAGAACGCCGGCAAGCGCGGTCCTGCTCCCTCACCAGGCACACCGCAGCAGCCGCAAAACAAACCACCTCAACCTGCAGCATCGCCGAGTCCGGGTCAGCTGTAGCCGCTTCGCTTTGCGAAGCGCGCGCGTCGCCAGCAGGGCGACGGCTACAATTTATCTGCGAAATCCGCGTAATCCGCGGTTAATTTGATGCGATGCGTTCAGCGGGCTCAACGACTTGGCTTACTCGTTTCGCGTGGCTCACGTGCGTCGCGACGCTGTTGCTCATTTGCAGCGGTGGAATGGTCACGAGTAAAGGCGTCGGCCTCGCTGTGCCCGATTGGCCGACCACATTCGGTTACAACATGTTCTTGTTTCCCATCTCGAAATGGGTCGGCGGAATTCTGTTCGAGCACACGCACCGTCTAATGGGATCGCTCGTTGGCTTTCTGACGATTATTCTCGCGGTCTGGCTCTGGGTCGGTGAAGATCGGCAATGGGTGCGCAATCTCGGCGTGATCGCGCTTGGTGGCGTGATCGCGCAGGGAATTCTCGGTGGCCTTCGCGTCGCCATGATGAAAGATGAAATCGGTATCTTTCACGCCTGTATTGCGCAGGCATTTCTCGGGCTGCTCGTCTTCGTTGCGCTGGTGACGACAAGATTTTGGCGGACGCTCGCAAATGAACAGTTCGATTTCCGAAAGTTCGCGCCGATTAAGACGCTTGGGATTGCAATCACAACTGCGATTTACGTGCAGCTCACGCTCGGCGCGACGATGCGCCATCAACACCGCGACCTCGCGATTCTCGATTTCCCCACTGCAAACGGTGCGTGGCTGCCGGACACGAGTGCAACTGCACTAGCAAAAATCAACGCGTGGCGCGACGCCCGGGGCTTATCGGATGTGACTGCATTCCAAATCTGGTTGCAAATGGCGCACCGGTTCCTCGCCTTCGTTATCGCTATTGCTGTGATCGCGTTTTGTCTTCACGTCCGGAGAGATGCGCCCCGGTTTGTTGCGCTGAAGAGATTGTCGATCTTTTGGGTCGTGTTGGTCGGTTGCCAGATTGCGCTGGGCGCCTGGACGATCTGGAGTAACAAAGCAGCCGATGTGGCGACGGCGCATGTCGCCCTAGGTGCGGTCATGCTATCTTTTGGCGTGACCATTTCTGCGATTTGCTGGCGAACTTCACAAGCGCAGTTTGAAGGGGCGCGACCACCGGGCGCGCAGAAGCATGTACCCGCATGAAAACGGCCGCGCTTGAAAATCCGAATCTTGCGGTGTCGCGCAATCGTGTCGTTGCCGATCTCGCCGAGCTTGTCAAGGCGCGATTGACGCTGCTTGTTTTGCTTACGACTGCGGTCGGTTTTTATCTCGGATCGGAATCGCCAATCAATTACATGGCACTCTTTCATGTCGTCTTTGGAACAGCCGCAGCAGCAGGAGGCGCAGCGGCGCTCAATCAATGGTGGGAACGCACAGCCGACGCGCTAATGCGCCGCACGAGAATGCGCCCAATACCCGCCGGCCGAATGCGGCCGCTGCAAGCACTCGTCTTTGGCGTCGTTCTGTCGATTTTCGGAGTTGGATATCTGGCAATTGTTTGCAATGCGCTAAGCGCGGCGCTGACAGCGATAACGATCGCGATTTATATTTTTGCTTACACTCCGCTAAAGCGCGCCAGCACTGCGAACACCGCGGTCGGCGCAATTCCTGGCGCAATCCCACCGATGATCGGCTGGGCGGCTGCGCGCGGAAGTATCGGCGCGGGGGCATGGAGTCTGTTTGCGATAGTTTTTTTGTGGCAGTTGCCGCATTTCTTCGCCATCGCTTGGATGTACCGCGAAGATTATTCGCGGGCGGGTTTCCGCATGATTTCGAGCGATGACCGCAGCGGCGAACGTAGCGCCAGCCAAAGCGTTTTTTTCTGCATCCTGCTCTTGGTGATAGCGGGTTTGCCTGCTTTTCTTGGGATCGCTAATTTTGTCTACCTCGGAGTCGAGCTTTTGCTCGGCGGTTTATTCACTGCCGTTGCGATGCGCTTTCTACGGATGCGTACTGCCAGCGCAGCGCGTTCATTGTTCATCGCGTCGATCGTCTATCTGCCGCTGTTACTCGGCGCGCTCGTTCTGACGAAATCATGAACACAACTTTTGTGACCACAGATCGTCCGCCGACGCGGAGCGGCATCGCTTGGAAAGTGACGCTGATCCTGATCCCGCTGATCACGCTGGGACTGTTGCTGTGGCTACGTCAGATGGAAGTGAAAGCGCTCCGGCAGCGCAGTGTTTCTTCTTACGGCACGGTCCCCGCATTTCAGCTCACCAATCAGAACGGTCAGCCGTTTGGTTCACCGCAGTTAGCCGGCAAAATCTGGATCGCCGATTTCATTTACACGACCTGCCCAGGGCCGTGTCCAATGATCAGCAGCCGAATGAGCGAGCTGCAAAAGCCGCTGGAAAAAACGGATGTGCATCTGGTGTCCTTTAGTGTTGATCCAGGGAAAGACACGCCGGCAGTTCTGCGCAGCTACGCGGAGAGATTGCAGGCTGAGCCGGGCCGGTGGGATTTTCTCACGGGACCAAAATCTGCAATCTACAAACTTTCGCATGACGGCTTTAAACTTGCGGTCTCAGACGGCAGCGACGCTCAGGGAATTCCCGTCCACAGCACGCGGATGGTGCTGGTCGATCGACGTGGTGAAATCCGCGGTTATTATGATGCCGCAGAAGCGGATGCGATGACGAAATTGCTCGCCGACGCGAACCATCTGCTACGCGAGCAACCGGAATGAGCCCGTAGTGGCAGGCGTGTCGCCTGCGAAATCGAAGTCATCGCAGCCAGCACGGCTGCCTCTACAGGAGACGTGGAAAATCTACCCCACCGGCTCTGGTCCGACGCTCGGTCCTTCGTCGCAAACCATTCGCAGATACTCGCGATATTCGTTCTTAGGTAATCCGTCGACGATCTTGGCGAGATTTGATTGGGTAATGAAACCCATGCGGAGTGCGATCTCCTCCAGGCACGCGATTTTCAAACCCTGGCGATGCTCGATGGTGGCAATGTAATTGCTTGCCTCAAGCAGCGTCGTAGTGGTGCCGGTGTCGAGCCACGCCATGCCGCGGCTGAGCAGCTTCACGTGCAGTTCATTGCGTTGAAGATAAAGCAAATTCAAGTCGGTGATCTCGAGTTCGCCGCGTGCCGATGGGCGCAACGTCCGGCAAAGATCGACGACCTGATCATCGTAAACGTAAAGCCCAGGCACAGCGAAAGGACTTTTCGGCTGCTTGGGCTTTTCTTCGAGGCTAATGGCTTTGCCTTCCGCGTCGAACTCCACCACGCCATAGCGCTCCGGGTCGCGAACTTGATAGCCGAAAATGCATGCTCCTTGCTCGATGGCGAGTGCGTCACGATAGAAGTCGAGCTTCCCGTAGAAGATATTGTCGCCAAGAATGAGCGATGCGCCTGAGTCGCCGATAAATTTCGCGCCGATCAAAAATGCTTGCGCGATCCCTTCCGGCTTTGGCTGCTCGGCGTACTCGATGCGAATACCGAGTTGCGCCCCATCGCCCAGATAATCTTGTAACATCGGCAAATCTTTTGGCGTCGAGATGATGAGCACCTCGCGCAGGCCGCCGAGCATCAAAGTCGCCAGGGGATAGCAGATCATCGGTTTGTCGTATATCGGGAGGAGCTGTTTGCAGACGATTTTCGTCAGCGGATATAGACGTGTTCCCGCGCCACCGGCGAGAAGAATGGCCTTCTTCATTTTGGATTTTCGATTTTTGATTTTCGATCGCAGCTCCAGCGCAAAAGCAGCTTCGCCCATTCCTGCCAGAAACGCGCTCCTGTGGTCAAATCGATCCCGGTCTTGCGAGTGATCAGCCCGAGCGCCTTCCGCGGGGCAGAACGGAATGTCGTCTTATCAACAAGGAATGAACCGCTGCGTTGATGCAGCAATTTGCGATTGCACAAACGAGCCGCCACACACTGCGACAAGGCGTTCTCGATCCAGTCTCGGGGTAATTCTGGCCGCGGCTCAATAGTGGCGCTCACCGTAACATTGAGGAGTTTTTTTAACATGAGCGCACAGACCAGCGCACGGGAACTCGTAGCGTGGACGTGCGACACGTTTTTCTCTCGAAGGAGTCTTTGTAATGCGAGAGCAAAACGCGCCTGCCGCAAAAAAATTGCGCTTGGCACCCGGTTCCTCTGCTGTGCTCGTTCTTCTTCCAAGCTTTGCGCCAGCGCAGGGTCCGCCCGCCATTCTGCTTCTATCACAGTCGCGTCCGGCAAAAATTCAAGCGACGACGCCATTTGTTTCATTGCTCGATCTAAGCGGGCGCTGGAATTCAATTCGCACACGAACGGTGCGATCGGCACATTGCGCCGCTTCATCTCCTCGAGCTCGCGTTCGAGGAGCGGCAAATCACTGTCCGGCCAGCGGTCGATCAAATACGCGATTCCTGTAGCCGCTTCGGTGTGCGAAGCGTGGCGCTGACTAGATTTGGCCGAGTTGGTCGATGTGCGCTCGAAGAGTTTGAGCAGTGGCGCGACAGTGTCTTCAATTCGGAAATGCTGCTCAATCCGCGCCCGCCCGGCACGGCCGAAGCGCAATCGCAATTCAGGGTCGCGCAACAACTGTTCGAGCGCGCACGTCAGCGCTGCAGTATCGCCAGGCGAAACTAATACGCCCGTTTCGCCGTCTACTACCAATTCGGGAATTCCAGCAAGGCGGGTAGAAACAACCGGGCGCGCAGAGGCCATGGCTTCGAGAATCACCGTCGGAAAAACGTCGCTTGCCCCTTGAGCGTCGATCACAGAAGCGAGCGCGAAAATGTCCGCCGCTTGAATTTTTTCCAACACCGCCCGTTGCGACAGAGAGCCGAGCAGATTGATTCGCGACGAGAGATTCAACATGTCGATCTTTGCCCCGAGCCTATCCCGTAGCGGGCCGTCGCCAACAATATGGCAGACGAAATCGAATCCTCGGCGTGCAAGCTCGGCACAAGCGTCAACGAGATACTCGAACCCCTTGAACGGGACGAGCCGGCCCACGCTGATGATGCGCGGCACGGGATTTGTAGTGCCCTGAGCCGGCGTCGGAAAATGTTCGAGATCGATTCCGTTGTAAACGCGATGAATTTTCGCGGCGGAATCCGGACAGCGCTGGCAAATCAGCTCGCGGCTGTAATCGGTTTCAGCCGCGACGAACTCCGCGGCGGCGCAGATTTCACGAAGGAGATCGTCACTGCCGAGGTCCTTCATGAAATCCTGCCCGTGCGCCGTGACGCTGAATGGAATCCCGGAAATTTCTTTCAGGAAAAGTGCGGTATGCGCTGCGCGATTGGCGAAATGAACGTGCACATGATCCACTTGGTTACGCGCGAAGAAGTCTGCGAAATAGAGGGCATTGCGCGCGCGCTGCTCTGCCTTGACGCCCGGCCCGTATTTGCGCTCGTGTTGCTCGACCAGATCGCGCGGCCATCTGCCGGCAATCTTCGCGTTTTTTTCTGAGATTCTCAGGATTTCCTGCGGCGGCGCGTAATGAATGGGGGCACGCAAGCAGGAGACGTGTTCGTGGCGCAGACTAGTAAGCGGCGGATAGACCGAGCCGATCTCCAGTTCGAGACCGAGCCGCTCCAGCGCTAGCATCTCCGCATCGCAAAATGTTTGCGAAATGACAGGATACCTGGAGTAAAGATAACCGAGCCGCACAGAGACCGATGATTACGCGCAGCGCGCAAAAATAGCAATGGCTGTGGTGGCAGGCGTGTCGCCTGCTTTTACCAGAATGCGCAACCGACACGGCTGCCCCCACAATTACGAGAACTGGACGTCCTTGCCCGGATCCATCTCGAAATCCAGCGCCAGGGAATCCTCGGTGTTCGGCTTAATGATTTCTTCCGTGAACTTCACGAAGATCGGGTCTTCGCGAAAGATTGCGTATTTGTCCATCGACTCAAAATCGATGGCGATGAAGAATGGCCAGTCCAATTCGGGATCGATTCGTTTCCCGCACTTGATGCTAAGGACCTCTGGAATTTTGAGAAGCTGCATCCGCGCATTCATCATCATCGCTTCCACACGGGCTGGGGTGACCTCGGGTTTAAGCTTATAGAGGACGACATGATGAACCATGAGGGTAAAGCTAATAGGCGTTTCCGATGCGGCGCGCAAGTCAGAATCCATTGCCCGAGCGAAGCAAGACAAGCGTTGCTTGATTGACGCCCTTCGGCGCATATACGCGAAGCGGTTCAGCGGCGGTGCGGTGATTACTAAATGCTGACTCGCCGGACGGCTCGAGTATGGATAATTTGACAGGTAGATGACTTTGAAGGAACAAGCCGCAGAGATCTCCGCAAATCTGGAATATCCCGCGTGTCCGTTATGCCAGAGCGACCGGCGTCGGTTTCCGTTTCCTTTGCACGGCCCTTACAGCGTGGCGCGCTGCATAGAATGCGGATTCCATTACCTTTATCCACGGCTCATCGAGAGCGCTATGCAAGAGGCTTATCGCCAATCATCGTATTACGAAGGCGGCGCGTGCGGCTACGCGGACACGAGCTACACCGCCCAGGAATCAGCGTTGCGGGCAACGTTTAAACGTCTCCTGCACAACCTCGCCAAACGCGGTTTGACTGGTGGCGATCTTTTGGAGGTCGGCTGCGGCTATGGATATCTGCTTGATGAGGCGCGTTCATTGTTCGATCGCCGTGTCGGAACAGAATTTTCAGCGCAAGGCGCAGAGATCGCGCGTAAAACAGGCGCCGAAGTGTTTGTCGAAGGGATTGAACAGGTCCCGGCCGAGCCCAAATTCGATTGTGTAATAGCAACACAAGTGATCGAGCACGTTTACGAACCATTGACGTTCGTCAGACAGTTAGCCAATCATACGAAGCCCGGCGGCCACGTCGTTATCGCAACGCCAGACATAGGAGGTGCATTGAGAAAGGCCATGGGCCGACGTTGGCCGTCTTTCAAGGCACCTGAGCATGTGCTTTACTTTGATTTCCGGACGTTAAGCGCGTTGATGCACCAAGCTGGACTAACCAATGTTCGCAGGCTTCCTTACCCACACGCGTTTCCATTGGGTTTGCTCACAGCTAAATTTGGCCTGACGATGCCGCCCCTGCTTGCGCGCCCCAAGGTATGGGTGCCTGCTACTACAGTCGCTGCGTATGGAAGAGTTTCGAGCGCATAGTACGGAAGCGCGCCAGCTTCTTTCGGTAGTTATGCCTGTATTTGGTGAAGGCGTTCATCTGCCTGCCTTCCTTGCAGCAGTCCGCACGTCACTCGACCAGTGTAACCTGCCATACGAACTTGTCCTAGTTGACGATGGCTCCCCCGACGACACTTGGCAGACGATAACAGTTGAAGCCAAAAGCTGCCACGCTTTGCGCGGTCTACGACTGAGCCGAAACTTTGGCAAAGAATCCGCTTTGTGCGCAGGGTTAGAGCACGCTCGAGGTGACGCGGTCATTGTCATGGACGCCGATGGACAACATCCACCGTCGCTCATTCCAGACATGGTGCGCATGTGGCAGAGCTCTGGAGCTGACATTGTGGAAGCGGTCAAGCGCAGACGCGGACGCGAATCGTTGTCGAGTAAAGTTGGCGCCCAGCTGTTTTACTTCATCCTGAACAAATTGTCCGGATTCCACTTTAAAGGCGCATCGGATTTCAAGCTGATGAATCGCAAAGCCGTCGATGCGTGGCTAAAGATGCACGAGCGTAACGTGTTCTTTCGCGGAATGACCGTCTGGATGGGGTTCACCACCGTGCAGATTCCATTTGAAGTCGTTCCACGCTCGGCCGGTCGTTCAACGTGGTCAGTATTAAAACGACTTAAGCTAGCTCTAATCGGAATCACTGCCTTCTCCTCGTTTCCGTTGCATTTGGTGACATTTGCGGGTGTGGTCTTCCTGGGCTTGTCCGTTCTGCTGGGGCTGGAGACGTTGTATCTTAAGCTTGTAGGTCGCGCAGTCAGCGGCTTTGCTACCGTGATTCTCCTGGAGCTGATCATCGGAAGCTTGCTGATGATTAGCCTCGGTATTATCGGCGAATACCTCGCTCGGATTTATGAAGAGGTAAAAGGCCGACCTCGTTACATTGTAAAGGAATCAATCGAAGTTGGTGGGGTGAATCAAGATTCTCGCGATAGCAGCGACGGATGATCTCTCCGGGCATGGAGAGTTGGCTGTTTGTTACAGATCGATAGCGCTCACATGATTCCCGCCCATGTTTAGAACGTAGAGCTTCCGATTCACCAAGGCCAGGGCTGATGGCCCCTCGAATCTATCCGGGGGCTTTGGCGTCAACGTGCCGAGCCTGGTTCCGTTCAAATCGAAAGTGAGCACCGCGTCCATGTTGGCGCTCGACGCGTACAATCGACGCGCCTTTGAATCTATGGCCAGGTCTTCAAAGCCAACTGGCCGGCCCCATTCGGGAATTGACCATTTAGTTAGAAACTTTCCATGTGAGTCAAATAACTGTATTCGTTTGTTACGCGGATCGGCGACATAGACTTTATTGGTGATGGGATCCACTGCGACCGAAGTAGGATCGTCAAACTGACTGTCGCCAGTCCCTTTGCTGCCCCAAACCGTCAGCACCTGCCCATCAGGGCCGAACTTAACGATTCGCGCATGGCCCTGATCGACGACGTAAATTGAGTCATCCCGGCCAATAGCGATCCGGCGCGGTCCGTAAAATCCAAGGTCCGGACCTTTCCATTCGGCGATGAATGTCCCGTCCGGAGCTAGTTTCTGCACACGGTGATTGGAAGCCTCTGCCACGTAGATGTTGCCCGCCCGATCGATGGCGATACCGTTCGGTCCGCCTAACTGGCCGTAGCCGCTTCCTTTCGTTCCTATAATGCTCAGAAAGGTGCCGGTCGGCGAGAATTTTTCGATACGCCCGTTATTCGTATCCGCGACCAGAATATTTCCGCTGGCATCAACAGCGATTCCAGACGGTGAATCAAATTCTCCTTTTCCGGTTCCTCTGCCGCCTTCAAACATGTTAGTTACACCTTCAGGCAGGGACCTAAGCTGAGTAGGTGATGTCTCCGGTGTTACTTGAACAGGAGTAGGAGGCAATACCCTCACGCGTTCCTGGAACTGACGAATGTTTTTGTTACCGATATTTAAGACGTAAAACGTCCTTACTCTTCCGCCGAAGGAAAACGAAATAGAGTCCTCAGTTCCGAGATCGCGGAGCGATTGGAACATTCGGATGATTCTTTGCGTCTTTGGATCTCTTTCCCAGATCAGCTTCAGATCTTTGTTGCCGGGAACATAACTGAGAATGGCCCTTTTATTCGCGTTCCATACATCCTGCTCGCTCATCACCGCGAAAAATGGCAATTCGGAACAAAAAGAGAGGATTTTACCGGCATCGTAATCATGCAAGAATAGATGAATGATTGAATAAGCATCATTTTGGCAGATGAATGTGTCGTAAGAAGGATCGGGGATGCCTTTAATCCGATTAAACTCGTCTCGTTCGAGGTGAGGGGGACCTGGGTGTTCCTGGCCGGCTACGACATGTTTTAAGAACCGTGACACACCGACCTGATGTTGCGCATAGTGGTGAATCGCAAACGGGCTCTTCGTCTTGCTATAGATATATCGAATCGAAGGACCCAAGCCTTTCAACAGTATTAAGCCTGCCAGAACGCCGAGCACAATTTGCACGCCTGGCCACGGCCGAAGCTTCAACAGCCCAGCAAGCGTGAAGCTCATCAGGATGATCCAGAATGGGATTGCAAGCAACAGCCGCTGCTCAACGGCAGGTCCCCCCGTAACAAATACTCCTACGACTGGAAGCGTTGCCAGCAGCACGACCTCAAAACGCTTCTGCCAAAGAGCTAGCACAAAGCCGGGCAGTAAAAGCCAGTAATATGGCAACGGAATAGGCAAAAAATCCGGAAACAAAAGCCGAGGCCAAAAATGGGCAGCAAAAAAACAGTTCCAGAGCCCAGTAACATAATATCGCATATCATTGGGGGCCGGGGTTCCCCGCACCGCGTCCCAGAAACGGTGAATGTACGTGCCTTCGTAATATGCATAGGCTTCTCGATTGAAGACGATATAAAGCAGAATTGGCATGGCAGCTGCCAAAAAGCTATAAACGATAAGGGCCAGCGAGCTCCACGCGACGGTTCGCTTTAAGCTCCTCCAAGAAAAGACAGCGTACAGCGGCGCAGCGATCACAAGCGTCAGCAGATATTGCTTGCCGGGTATGGAGCTGGCTAAACAAAGCCCTGCCGCAATCCCGCCCAGCGAAAGGTAGAAACGAGAAGTGATTCTAAACCCTAAGTGCAAAAAATACAGAGAGACCGCGGCTAAGGCCACCGTCATCGGGTAACGGTATCCAACGAAAGTGTAAATGAATGCAAAGGGAAGAAAATTGAAGATCAGAGCCGTGACAGAAGTGACAATGTAAGACCCAAAGAACAGGTCAACTAGCAAGAGCGTGAACACAAAGGCCGTCAGCCAAATAACAAAGAGCGCTGCTTCATAGGCCAAAATGTTAAAGCCGAACAGCTTGAGAAATCCCCATACATAGTAATGAAACAGGGTCTCCCGCGAAATAATCCCATGAAACCAGGCCGCCTGATATGAATGACCGATAACGTGACTTTTTAGATACCCGAGGTCATTGCTGGACTCGTCAAAAAGAGCGTCTCCGTTCCACGGCGCCGTGCGGAAATTCCAGAGGTGCGAAACTACAAAAAACAAGATCCAGAAAAGAAAAAACGCTGTCTTCGGCCTTATTAGGGACCTGAAACCGGTCGCCAGGCTACCGGGGTCTGGCAGGAAGGCGCAAAGCAAGAAGAGCATGCTCAACAGCCAGCCGATTGGCTGCCACGGGTCTCCCCAAGTCAATTTCCGGTAGTGCGCCGCGGCAGCCCAGGCGCAAATTACCAGACCAATAACTGAGAAGCCGAGTAACAGAACGCGGGGT
>QHOK01000044.1:4225-6260 GCA_003218755.1 Verrucomicrobiota bacterium | reverse complement strand
CGATTTTGTTCATCACGGCGAGGCGCGTGGACGCGGGCAGCGAGAAATTCCGCAGGATTTTTCTCCGGAAGCGGTCACGCGCGCCACAGACGCGGCGCTGAACCGATTGAAAGCAGATCGAATCGATTTGCTTCAACTGCACAACATTCGACTGGAACAGGTTTATGATGATGCGCTCTGGACGACTCTCGAGAAATTAAAGATCGACGGAAAAGTTCGGTATTACGGCATCGCGTTAGGACCTGCAATCGGGTGGCTGTACGAGGGAACGAATTGCCTTCGCGAGCGCGACGTCACCAGCGTGCAACACATCTACAACATGCTGGAGCAACATCCGGGACGCGCATTTCATGAAGCAGCTACAGACGCGGGTAAAGATACAATGTTCCTGATCCGCGTGACGCATTCGTCTGGAATGCTCGAGGGAAAATACACTGCGGAAACCACGTTCCCGCCGACAGATCATCGCAGCCATCGGCCGCGCAGTTGGCTGCTGAACGGGATCAAGAAAGTCGAGCAGTTGCGGTTCCTCGAAAATTCCGAGCGCACACTGGGGCAAGCGGCATTGCAATGGCTGCTCGCCGACCAGCGCGTAGCCTCCACGCTCCCGAACATTTACAACGAAGAACAGCTCGTTGAATTCGCCAAGGCGCCGGATTGTCCGCCGCTTACTAGCGACGACATGGCGAAGATCGATGAGCTCTATTCGGACAACTTCGGAATTGAAGAAGAAGCGCCAAAGTTCAAAGGCACAATGGAGCTGCCGAAGGAAACTGCGGCAGCATAGACACGAATTTCACGAATTCACACGGATTGACCGCAAGCGGGTTGAATCAAGGTTGTGAGATTCGTGCCAATTCGTGTAATTCGTGTATCTAGTCTGACTCGTCGTCTTCCTCCACCGGTTCGGCGCGGCGGACTTCGGGTTCTTCGCGAGCGCGCCGCTGCTGCTGGCGCACGACCTTTTCACCCTGGTAAATATCCTTGAAGACGTCTGCGATCATGGGCGCAGCAGCCGAACCCCCGTGGACTTTGCTGCCGACATCGCCCTCGTAAACAGCCGCAAACGCGTATCGCGGCTGGTCGGCCGGTAAAAATCCGGCGAACCACGCTGCTGTGCGCTCTTTGTTTTTTGGTCCCCATTGGGCAGTGCCGGTTTTTCCAGCGACTTCAACATTATCGAGGCTCGCCTGGTGCGCGGTGCCGCCCGCGCCATTCACAACATTGATCATTCCCGTACGCAATTGGTCCAGCGTCTCGGACGAGAAATCGAGTGTTCGTTTGGCGCGGACCTGGTACGCGGTCACGATTTGGCCATCGAATGTCTGCACCTGTTGGACGAGCCGTGTTTGATATAACGTTCCGCCGTTGGCGACGACACCCATCGCCTGAGCCATTTGGAGTGGAGTGACCTGCGTGTCTCCCTGGCCGATCGACATGTTCGCGATATCGCCATTGAGCAGTTTGCGGCCGTGCGTTGCCTTCATGTATTGGTCGTTTGGAATGCGGCCTTCCGCTTCGCCGCGCAGCGGGATGCCACACTTCGCGCCGAAACCTAGCTTTAACGCCCAGTCGATGATCGGCGCGGAACCAGTCTTGATGCCCACCTGATAAAACCAGGTGTCGCACGATTCAGTGAGCGCCTGCACGAAATTTAGCGCGCCGCGATCGCTCTTTTTCCAGTTGTGGAAAGTGACGTTGCCAACCTGAATTGACGGCACGCATTCGTATCGATCGTCCGGATAAACTGCGTGGCTTTCCAGCGCAGCAATGCCCACCGCAATTTTGAAGGTCGATCCAGGCGGGTAAGACGAACGATATGCTCGCGGCAAAAGCGGAATGTCCGGGTCGTCTTGCAACGCTTTGAATTGCTCTGCCGAGATCGATGGCACGAACAAGTTAGGATCGTAAGTGGGCCAGGACGCCAGGGCGAGAATGTCGCCGTTGTTTGGATCAATAATCACCATCGCGCCGCGTTTTGCTTTTGCTTCGAGCGCCTTTTCCGCAAGTTGCTGAAGGCGCAAATCAAGAGTGG
>QHOK01000044.1:0-4157 GCA_003218755.1 Verrucomicrobiota bacterium | reverse complement strand
CTTCCCCGTGTATCCAATAATCTGACCGGCGAGCTTCCCGTTCGGGTAAATCCTCACATAAATAGGCCGCACCGTCATGCCAGCGGGCAGATTATCTTTGACTTTTTCGTACTCGGACTGGCTAAGATTCTGCGCGATCTCCAGCGGCATGATCCCGCGATTGCGATAGTGACGAAGGATCGCGTCGTCAGAAATCCGGAGCTTGCGGCCAATCAGGTCGCCTGCCTTGTCTATTTTTTCCCTGGCAAAGCTAAGCGCCTGCGCATCGGAAAAATCAAGAGGCGTTGGGAAGTTGATGACGAGATTGTAGCTGAGCCGATTTTGCGCGATGGGCGCGCCGTTGCGGTCTGTGATCTGCCCACGTGGAGCCGGAATATCGAGAATGTAAGTGCGGGCGAGCTTTTGTGTCTCGAACGTCGGGATAATCGTCTCTTCCTCCGGCGAAGCACTCGGACTCAGCGCAGGCGTCGGCATTAGCGTCTGTGCGCGGGTTGTCGTCGATAGTGCAAAGATCGACAACGCGATCCACAGATTACGCAGATTCTCACAGATTGAGGCAGGCTTCATTTCAGGTAATCTGCGTAAATCTGCGACATCTGCGGATAAAGCAAATGCTGCTGAGAGCGGATGCGCGCGTCTCGGTTCAATACCTCGCCGGCTGTGCTCCGGCTACTCCACTGATGTGCAGAGGAGTGAGCATTATGGCGTTCTCGCCGTCAGGCAGTGCGACGACCACGGTATGTGCGACGATCGCGCAGTTCTCGGAATGTTCCACGCTAAAGACCTCGCCCGCGCTCGTGTGAATCTGGAACGGCACAAACGGGACGGCCCGAAGGAAACGGCGAATCTGTTCTAGCATTGATTCAAAAATATCTGTTCGTCACGCTACGCGCAACCGCGGATGAGCGGCGTTGCCGAAAATCTGTGGATAAATCAATGCTGCTCCAGAAATCGATGCACCTCTTCGGCCAGCTTTCGGCCAATTCCTTCTGTCGCAGCAATTTTCTCAACGCTTGCCTTCCGGAGACGATTCACCGAGCCAAATCGCCGCAGCAACAAATTTTTCCGGTTCTGGCTTACACCCGGGCAATCATCGAGAATGCTTTCTTCGACGCGTTTTTTCATAAGCAGTTGATGATAAGTGTTGGCAAACCGATGGGCCTCATCGCGAATGCGCTGAAGCAATCGCAAGGCAGGCGAATCCATTGGGAGTCGCAACGGCAACGCCCGGCCCGGCCGGTAAATCTCCTCGCGTTCCTTTGCCAGGCCGATGATGGGAAGATCGTGCAAGCCTAATCGCTGCAATTCGCGACACGCGGCTGAGAGCTGGCCTTTTCCGCCATCGACAATGATAAGGTCCGGAAGACGAATATAAGATTTCGGATTTCGGATTTCGGATTGCTGAATTGCTTCGCGTTCTAGACGCCGAGCGGCGTTGAAAGAAGTTTCCTGCGAGAATTCCGCAGCGTCAGAGTTCGCCGCTCGAGCTTCGAGAAGAATCCGCGAATACCGCCGTCGCACCACCTCGGCCATACTGGCAAAGTCGTCCTGTCCTTCGACGGTGCGTACGCGATAGCGCCGATAATTGTTCTTGTCCGGTACGCCGTCCCGGAAACAAACCATCGATGCAACGACGTGTGTCGTGGAAATATTTGAGATATCGAAACATTCCATTACGCGCGGGGAGTCGGGCAGTCGCAACGCATCGGCCAACGCCTGCACGTCAGCCATAGGATCAATTGCGCTGGGCAAACTACCGCGGGTAAATCGACGCGTCGGTCTTGTCGTGCTGCGCAAATCCTCAATCATGTTGCGAAGTTCGGCCGCTTTCTCGAAATCCATTTTCTCCGCCGCCTTATGCATTTCGCTTTCAAGCGTGGAGATCATTTCCCGCGAATGTCCCTCCAGAAAATCGCACGCCTGCGCGACGCGCTCGCGGTATTGCTCTGCGCTAATTTCGCTCAAGCGCACCGGCACTTGATAAGTCGACGATTTCAATTCCCGTTCTGTCGGAGCGCCCCGGCCAAAGGTGAGCACACCAAACTTTTTGCGCATGAAATTCAACGTCTGCCGCAGCGCCCCGGCATGCGCGTAGGGACCAAAGTAGCGGCTGCCGTCCTCTTTTTTGAACCGGGCCAACCGAAAGCGCGGCCATTCTTCCGAAAGATCGACCCTGACTACGTGGAATCGCTTGTCGTCACGGAAGGAAACGTTGTAACGCGGCCGGTATTCCTTGATCAGTTTGCCCTCAAGCAAAACAGATTCCGCATCGCTCCGAACGGTATGCGTCTCAAAATCCCACGTCGTCTCCAGCATGGCGCGTGTTTTCAAATCGGCCTGCGCCAACTTGGACGGCAGGAAGTATGAACCCACTCGCTTCCGCAGGTCGCGCGCTTTGCCCACGTAAATCACTCGGTTGAACCGGTCACGCATCAGGTACACACCAGGCTTGTGCGGCACTTCGTGCACCTTCTTTTGCAAATCGGGCTTCTGTTTTCCTGATGCAGCCATGCGGCTGCAAATTTACGCGGGAAAGGAAAGGTGGAAACCCGACCGCGCCGGTCGATCACCGGGCGCACGGCTGAAAAAAAAGAGCCCGCCGAGCTTTTCGGCGAGCGCTCTTAATTTTAGCGGAAACCGCTTTCCCTTTATGGACTTGTCGTTGTGGTGGTGGTCGTTTCCTCGTGTTTAACGACGACAGGCTTGGCCAACACAACTTTGCGCACCACGACTCGATCCCCCACAGTTGTATAATACACTGTTGCCGGCATGTTCGGACGAACCTCCGACAAAGTCACAACGCGACCGTCCGGATCTACAACAGACGTGTCTTTGGTGTAGTAATAGCGGACCGGTGCTGCGTTCGTCCCTGGTTGGAACATGAAGTAATCCGAATCCGGCGTGTAAGTCACGATATTGCCCGCAGAACTGGTAGTTGTCCGCTCAGTCGTTGTCGTGCCTGTGACGGGGTCCGTGGTCGTCGTGGTTGTTGTAGTCTGCGCGAGTGCTAATCCAACTGCAGCTGCGTAGATCGCGCCCGCTGCCAAGATTTTCTGTAATCTCGTTTGTTTCATATTTGTCCCTCTGCTTTGATTAAACCGATGTTCTGGATTGTGTATGTCCCCGGCCCCTTAATGCCGGGGTTTTTTCAGTTACGACTTCGAATCGTAACTTCGGCCTTGGGCGGTCGTCTTTTGGACGGTAAACCGGTTCGCTGTGCCAGAGCAGCGTAAGGTAATTTATGCAAATACTGCCCGGTTTCCGTGATTTCCTCCCCGAGGACTGCGCAAGACGCAATTACATCTTTTCGCGCTGGCGCGAAGTCGCCCGTCGGTACGGTTTCGTGGAATGGGAAGGACCTCCGCTGGAGCCAACTGCGCTATACAAGAAAAAGAGCGGCGAAGAAATTATCGATCAACTTTTTAATTTTACCGACAAAGGCGAACGCGAGGTTGCTTTGCGTCCGGAGCTGACGCCCACGCTCGCCCGGGTGATCGCCGCGCACGAGCGCGAATTCAAGAAACCGCTGAAATGGTTTTCCATCGGGCAATTCTTCCGCTACGAAAAACAGCAGCGCGGCCGGCTGCGCGAGCATTTTCAGTTGAACTGCGACATCATTGGTGAACCGGATCTCGCCGCTGATATCGAGCTGGTCGCGTTGTGCATCGATGTTTTGCGTGCGTCCGGACTCTCTGAGAAGGATTTCGTCGTCCGAATCAGTGACCGCGAATTTTGGACAGATTTTCTGCGTGAAAAAGACGTGCCGGCAGATCGCTGGGACGAATTCCTGCAGACAATTGACAAATCTGGCCGCGAGCCGCGGGAGATGACCGCCAGGAAACTCGGCAACCTGGCCGACCCCGTTTTTGCAACTTTGAAGAACGGCGGAAAAAGCGAGAAGCTCGACAAACTCGCCGATGGCCTGCGCGGGCGCGGCCTGGCAGATTTTGTGTCGATCGACATCGGCATCGTTCGCGGCCTTGCTTACTACACCGGGATGGTGTTCGAGGCGTTCGATCGCGCCGGAAAATTTCGGGCTATCGCCGGTGGTGGACGTTACGACAACTTAATCGCACAACTCAGCGACGGCGCCGTCTCGCTGCCTGCGCTCGGTTTTGCCATGGGCGACGTCGTTCTCGGCGAATTAATCAACGAAA
>QHOK01000043.1 GCA_003218755.1 Verrucomicrobiota bacterium | reverse complement strand
GCGAAGCCCGAAAGCTTATTGGGAAACTGCGGTTTCGCGGGACACAGAAAACAGTCGCCGAAGAGTTGCTTCCAGAAATTCAACAGCGGTTGCGTTTCATGGAAAACGTCGGTCTCGGTTATCTTGCGCTTGGCCGTTCAGGGAAAACATTGAGCGGGGGCGAATCACAACGAATTCGTCTGGCGGCGCAACTTGGATCGAATCTACGCGGCGTGCTTTATGTGCTCGATGAGCCGACAATTGGGTTGCATCCGCGCGATAATTTTCGGCTGCTCGACACGCTCGCTGCGCTGCGGAAGAAAGGAAACTCGCTCGTCATTGTCGAGCACGATGACGAGACGATGCGGCGCGCCGACCACGTTGTCGATCTTGGCCCGCGCGCAGGCGTGCATGGCGGGGAAGTCGTCGTCCAGGGAACCCTGCGCGATATCGAGCGTGCGAAAAACTCCGAGACGGGACGTTGTTTGAAAACGCCGCTTTGTCATCCCATTCGAAAATCGCGGCGAGCATTGCGCGATGTCGAAAACTGGATCGAAGTTCGCGGGGCTCGCGCGAACAATTTGAAAGATGTCGATGTTCGCTTTCCGATCGGAAGACTTTCGGTCATCACCGGTATCTCCGGTTCAGGAAAATCGACATTAATGCACGAAGTGCTTTGGCCGGCGGTCCGCGACGAGTTGGAAAAGAGGAAGCGACCCGGTAACGGCAATTTTTTCAAGCTCCTTAGCGGCGCGGCGGAAATCGAAGCGGTTTACGAAGTCGATCAATCGCCGATTGGTAAAACGTCGCGTTCGACGCCGGGCACATACATCAAAGTATTCGACGAAATCCGAAATCTTTACGCGCAGCTGCCTGTCTCGCGCGTGCGCGGGTATTCGGCGAGTCGATTTTCGTTTAACGCGGAAGGCGGTCGTTGCGAAACCTGCAAGGGTCAGGGCGTGATCAAGCTGGAGATGAGTTTTCTGCCCCGCAGTTATGTGCCCTGCGAAGATTGCCGAAGCTGCCGTTACAACCCGCAGACGCTCGAGGTCCTCTATAATGAAAAATCGATCGGCGACGTGATGGAAATGATAATCGAAGAAGCGGCACAGTTTTTTTCGGCGCATCCGAAAATTGCGCGACCGCTTTCCTTGCTGGTTGATACGGGGCTGGGTTATCTCAAACTTGGGCAGCCGAGTCCGACCTTGAGTGGCGGCGAAGCACAACGCCTGAAGCTCGTGACGCAACTAAAGCGGGGAGTCAATCGCGCGGCGAACGAGCGGATTCGGAAAATGCGTAAGCCGGACTCGACATTGTATTTGCTGGAGGAACCCACGATCGGCCTGCACATGGCGGACGTGGAACTGCTGCTCAAGGTGCTGCATCGCCTTGTGGACGAAGGCAACACAGTGATTGTAATCGAACACAATCTCAGCATTATCGCGGAAGCAGATTACATCGTCGACCTCGGCCCGGAAGCAGGCGCCGATGGAGGCCAGGTTGTAGCTGTTGGCACGCCGGAAGCAGTCGCCAAGAATCGCATCAGTCGAACCGCGCCATTCCTACGCAAGGTGTTGAGCTCGTCGCGCGCTAAGAAAACGTTGTCGGCCTGATCCCGCAACGGAGTGAGAACAACCTAGCATTGGGTGACTGATTCACCCAACAGGGGTCGAAGTCTCCCTTAATGATGAGATCCTTTACTCTTTTCGAGGCTCGGGATGCCACGCGTTTTGATTGCTCGTATCCGTAAGATCGCTAAGAATCCCCGCCTGTGCTCGCTTATTATTTGCACGATCTCAATCCGCTTATTTTTCGAATTTACGATAATGTCGGGCCGCGCTGGTACGGGCTGGCTTATGTGCTCGCTTTTATCTCCAGCTATCTCCTTTTCTTCTGGCTCGCCAAGCGCGGGTTTGCCGATCTGCCCGCGGAGCGAGTCGGCGACTTCATCACTGGCTGCGCGCTTTTCGGTGTGATCATCGGTGGTCGGCTCGGTTACGTCTTTTTCTACAAACCCGAAATGCTGCGCGAGCCGTTGTCGATCTTGCGAGTGTGGGAAGGCGGAATGGCGAGCCACGGCGGGATGCTTGGGCTGTTGCTCTTCACTTTTTACTACTCGCACCGGCACAAAGTCTCATGGACGAACCTGGGCGATAATCTGGTTGTAACTGCGCCGATTGGTTTGTTCTTTGGCCGCTGCGCCAATTTCATCAACGGAGAACTTTATGGACGCATCACAAATCTTCCGTGGGCGATGCAATTTCCAAAGGAGTTGCTCGATCATCCCGCGGAAGCAGATCGCGCCATCGCGACGTGCGCGCAAATCGATCCATCGTTGACTACGCCGGACGCGATCATCGGCGCGGTGTATCGCCAGCCAAAAGTCGCGACCGCTTTGCGCTCGATCTTGACGCCGCGCCATCCATCGCAGCTCTACGAGGCATTTTTCGAAGGGATCGTTTTGTTCGCCGTTCTGTGGTTCGTGCGCACGCGCACCCGCCAACCGAATGGAGTATTGACGGGACTTTTTTTTATTTTGTACGCGGTGTTTCGTATCGTAATCGAATATTTCCGCGAACCCGATGCGACCTTGGTAGGACGTTTCACGCGCGGTCAGTTCTTTTCGTTCTTCTTGATTGCGATCGGTATCGGGTTTGTCGCAGCCGCGAAAATGCGACCGACGTTTCCGAAGGGAATGATGAAGCACGAATGAAATTGGAATGCTTACGTGACGAACGCCGCGTGAGCGGTTTGGTCATTCGGATTTCGTCATTCCTTCGTCATTAGACATTCGTCATAGCTGCGAATCCACTTTCGTTTCTGCGAAACGGCGCTATTACTTACGCAGTGACGCGGAGATGCTCATTGCGACATTGCTAGCAGCAGGCGGTCTCCTTTTTGCGTTCGATCACGCGACGATCGCAGGCAAGCTCGTTCTCTCTCTTCTTGCCGTCGTTTCGATCTTCAGTTGGTCGATCATGATCACGAAGTTGCGCGTGATCCGCTTCGCGCGGCGACAGAACGCCCGGTTCCTTGCAAAGTTTCGGCAAGATCGACAACCGCTTCGTTTGTTTGAGAAGAACGCACGATTTCCGGGCTCGCCGGTGTTTAATGTATATCGCGCCGGATGCGAGGAAATGACATTTCATCTTCTCGGTTCAGCGGAAGTGGATGACACCTTTCGCGCACGACTCGAGATCGCTGATAAAATTTCGCCGGCGCAAATGGGTGCGGTAAACGCCGCCATGGAACGAGCAGTGGGCGAGACGGCGCTTGCTCTGGAATCACAGATGATTTTGCTGGCCACAGCGGTAAGCGGTTCGCCCTTTCTCGGATTGCTTGGCACGGTCTGGGGAGTGATGGACGCTTTTACCGGCGTGGCTGAAGCTGGCGCGCCTAATCTTGCCTCGATGGCACCCGGCGTTTCTGGCGCGCTCATCACTACAGTAACCGCGCTCTGCGTCGCAATTCCGGCCATGTTCGGTTACAATTTTCTCGTCACCAGCATTCGCGGAATCATTGTCGAGATGGACAACTTCGCTGCCGAGCTCGCCTCCGAGTTCGAGCACAAGTATGTCGACCACAACGTGCGTGAATCCGCGTTTCGCAAATGAGACGTTACTCGCAGCGCAATAATCTGACCACGCTCAGCGAGATCAACGTCACGCCGCTGCTCGATCTCGCGTTCGTGCTACTGATCATTTTCATGATCACAACGCCGTTGCTGGAAAACAGCATGAGCCTGGTAATTCCTTCCAGCGGCGCCGCCAATCCGCCGGTAAATTCGTCGCAAGTGCAAACGCTTTCGATCGACCGCAGCGAAACGATCCGGTTGAACAATCAGGTAGTCGATTCGGAAATGCTCACCGCGCAATTGGCCCAATTGAAGCAGGCCAATCCAGACGTGGCCGTCGTGATTCGACCCGATCGCGAATTGCCCGTGCAAAAATTGATTGCGTTGATGGACTCGTTGCGACGCGCGCAAATTACGAAGGTCGGCATCGCCACAAAAGCCGAGACGAAATAGATGTCGAAAGACAGCCGCTTCTGGCGAAACGTCACACTGATAGCACTCGCGCACGCCGCACTCATCGCAGGATTAATTCGCTGGAGTGTCGAAGCCAGGAGCTCTTCAAACGCGCAAAGCGTCGTTTGGCTAGG
>QHOK01000042.1 GCA_003218755.1 Verrucomicrobiota bacterium | reverse complement strand
TGTTCGGGAACCCGGTGACGTGGAGGTCGACGAACATCGAGCCGGTATCGCTGAAGGTCAGGGTTCCACCGATGTTTGAAGCGTGCGCGTCGGCCTTCACCAGGCTCGCCGTCACCAAGCCGGTGATGACGTTGACGCCCTGGACAGTTGATGTCATCTCACCCACTGCCGACGTGCTGTTCACTGTCCCCTGCGCGGTGTCGACCACTTCGCCCACCGAAAACAGAGGAGGAACCTGAAGCTCAGCGATCGAGTTGGTCCTGAGGGCGCCATTGGTCCCCAAGCATGACATCCCAACGCTAGCGCTCGGGCCCGACGTGACCGCGTGTGCCACGGTGGCTTTCGTCCCGTACGCCTGGCCGTCCAAAGTCCCCTCGACCCCAGAAGTCAAGCCGCTAGAGGCGTGAGACACGATGATTTGCGTCCCAATGGGGATGTTTAGGATGTTGGCCTGCGTGATGAACACATGGATCATGTTCACGGTGAGAGACGCCAACCTCGGCGTCAACTTGGCGATCTGCTCGTTGAGCACGACGTGGCCGAAGCCGACGAGGTTGATCTGCGTGTTCGGTGCAGGATTACCAATGATGGGGATCCCGGCCACCACCAGGTTGACGAAGGTTGAGCCCTCCGCGCTCGTGTGGAAGCCGGTGGCATCATGTGTGGTCGTACTGACAGCCTTAACCTCATCCGCGGTGATAACCCCCCCCAGCTGTGTGATCAGCAGATTGGCGTCGTGGGCGTCGGCCGTGGCCATGGCCTGCAGCGTGCCGCCGATTAGCGTGGTGCCGTCGGCTGTCGTATTAATGACGCCGGTGGTGAATAGCGGGCTGGCGTCAGTGCTCGCGACCGTGTTCTCGTTGTGCACAGGTGGCTCCACGGTTCCGCACGGTCCCAGTGTCGAGACCGCGGTCTTGCCTGCGACGACCACGCTTCCGAGCTTCGCTTGCGTACCGTAGGCGTCTGCGACGAATTGGAATCCGGAGCTCGTTGCTGCCTCGGGCGATAGCGTCGCCGCGCGGGCGGCGGGGCCGAACCCGAAGGCCAGTCCAAGTCCGAGGATCACTGCTGCAAATCTCTTCATTGTCACTCTGTCGATATTGTTTTTTTCTTTCATGTTAATTTTTCCTTTCATTCTCTCTTTGTGAATGTTCCATAATCATAAAAGCGAGACTTATTTAAACTTATTTAAACTTATTGGATTCGTCATAAGATGTTTCGGGACGTTGTTAACAACTACGCGGAAATATATTTAACTTTATTTTTGCAATAACGTCAGAAAAATAAAAGCTGTGGCACGCGCTATGCTTGTCGCTCCTTGCCGCGACGGAAATTAGAATCATGGCAAACGATCGCCGGCCTTGGGGCCCCGCGATCGCGCTCGACGTCTATTGCGCTTCGCTCAAGGGAAAGCCTGCGCAGGTGCAGGACGGGCTAACGGCCGAGCAGCGCGTGTTCCTCGGCCGGCCGCAAGCCTGACGCAGCAAGCTGGGTGACGACGCCAACTGCGCAGCCGATTTTCCCAAGCCGATGCGCTGCACGCGGCGCGCAGGCCCGCCAGTTTTCGGAATCACGGAGAGCACGATCTTTGTACCGATTGGCTGTCCAAAAATAACCGCGGCATCCGATGTCGCGAGACCCGAGGCAGCGCGCCGATTGATCGAGCGAATTTGATCGCCTTCTTTGATTTTGGCCATTTCGGCCGGCGAGTTTGGCGCAACAAAAATAACGGTAAACGCGTCGGGCGCGCCCTTTCTCAGTCGCAAACCGCCCCGATTAAATGGCCGAAGAGGAATATCCGTTTTCGGATCGATCCAAACCTGCTCCCGAGCGTAATCGTACACGATGTCGAAGCGATAAAGCAAAGATTCTCCGACAAACCCCCGCCTGAAGGCGGATCGACTCGGAACCGTGCTGCATGAGGCCCGCATAACTCACCACCTCGTGCGGAAGTTTGATCGAGCCAAGCGCGATGTCGCCGCGACTTAGCTTGATATTGTAATCACCACCAATACCACTTCCAGCCCAACGCAGGCCGCGCGCCAAAAGGTCCGCGAAGCCATTTTCGTTTGCCCAATAACCTTCGATGATCGTTGGTCCAGCGTTGCCGCTGTCCAATTCGAAATCTCCTGCGATGTCATTGAAGCTCCCCCGCGCGTGAGCGGCGCGTCTTCTGTGAAGGAGATCGGCAGTGCGACGCCTGACGAGTTACCGGCGAAATTTTCGAGGGGAGTCAATGTTATTGTTTTCCTCTTACGATTTCTCTGCACCACGAATCGCTCGAACAATTGCAGACCGAGAACGCCAGCACGCGGCCGCCGGGGCCCCGATCATTAGATGAATCGGGCAACGATAGGACCCAAATGGGTTGATTCCGGATCACCGCTGCGCCGATTCGGATTTCCTCTGCCCGAACGGATCCCTCGTGGATCACCCCCGTTCCTCCGCCAGTGGCGGTGGAGCTTCCAATCGGTTTCAGATGAAGTTCTCTTGCTGTTGCGGTCGTGAGGATCAAATGACCGCCAGTATCGACTTCGAACGCGAACGGCCCTTTGCCGTGGATGAACACCGGCACGAAGATGCGGCCGATGCCATCGTCTTCGTATGGCACCGTGGCAGAGCTCCTGCCGCCGGTGATTTCATAATCGTGTGGGCTCGGCGGTCGCGCGAACATTTTACCATCGACTGGATGCGGGCTGACCTCTGTCGAATCGATCTTGATTGTCTCGACCGATCCATCTTCCGGATATTCGTCTCGCTCGAAGAACGGAATCATTACGCCGTCGCCGATATCGCGCCAATCGGAATAATGCCGGATGAGCCTACTGCTCCAAAGATGCACTTCCGATTGCCGAAGCAAGCCACTTGCGCGCTCGAAACGAAGCACGATCGGAATTCCGCTTTGGGGTGTGACTTGCCAAACCACTTCCTCCACATCGCTATCTTTCTCGTCCGGTAGCGATTCTATTTTGATTCCGTTAGTTGCCGTGTCACACCAGCCGCGCCGAAAGAGCCAGACATCAGTCGCGGTAATCGCGCGCGCAGGATCGGAATCGACAAAATGCGAAGCGCCAGATCGATCGCGTTTCCAAGTGAGATTGCCATCAAATCCCTCCGCCATCGAATAAACGCCATAATCGCGCTCAGCCATGTAGCGCCCGGAGCGCAAGTCGAGGATTATCCCGAAATTTCCGCGCAAGCCGCCTTGTTCGCTAGTGCCACGGAGTGTTACCGCCGCAATCTTCGTCCACGATGCGCAAACGGTTTTTGGCAACTGCGGTTCCGCAGCGATTGCGCTGCTGGCAAGAATCCAAGATGCCGAGAACGCGCAAACGAAAAAGCACGCCAATTCGCGTCCCCTCATAGTAATAAAGACGTTTCCGATTGCAGACTTTGTCTAAACTCCGATCTCATTGAATGTTGAGCGTTCAACGTCCAGTACGATTTAGCTTTGAACATTACTCCTGATTTTATTTGCGATTTTCCAACAACCGGACGCTACCTCATCGGCGTATCTGGCGGACGCGACTCTGTCGCGCTTCTTCACCTCTTGATGGATGTCGGTTATTACAAGCTAATCGTCTGCCACTTAAATCACCAACTGCGTGGCCGCTCGAGCGATGCCGATACGCGCTTTGTTCAGAAGTTGGTCGAGCTGCATAACCAAAGACTTGTAGGGCAGACGCTGCATCTGCCAGGTCGGTGCGCGGGCAAGCGGAGCGCTCGCCCTACAAAGGTCAATACGCATATCGATTTCGAGCTGGGCACGGTAAACGTTCGCGAGATCGCAAAGAAGAAAAAGATGTCGATTGAAACCGCAGCGCGCGAAGCCCGCTACAAGTTTTTCGCTGAAACTGCACGACGCAGAAAATGCAAAACGATTTTCCTCGCGCATCACGCCGATGACCTGGTTGAAACCTTTTTGATCAATCTCTTTCGCGGCTCAGGCAGTGCCGGACTGGCCGGCATGCGCGAAGTTTTCCACCGCCGCATCGACGATGTCCATCTTACGATTGTCCGACCGCTTCTCGACGTTTGGCGCGATGAAATCAATAAATATGTGAGTAAACATCGATTAAAATTCCGCGAGGACGCTTCCAATAAAAATCTCACGCCACTGCGCAATCGAGTTCGTCAGCGCATCATTCCGTACATCGAGAAGCAGCTCGGCCGAAAGATTCGGATGAGCGTTTGGCGCGCGGCCAGAATCGCAGCCGACGAAGAAAACTGGATCGACACTCAACTGCGAGTTCCCCCAAACCGCGACGGCCATCTCAACGTGAGAGAATTGCGCTCCCTGTCCGTCGCGCTTCAGCGCCGAACGATTTTGAAATGGCTGCGGGCGCAAAATGTTTCCGAAATCGGATTCGAAGCTATCGAGCGCGTCCGCTCGCTTCTCGATCCAGCAGCGCACATTGCAAAGGTGAACCTTGCGCAAGATCGGCATGTGCGTCGTCGCGCGGGCAAGCTATTCATCAATAACCTGTAGCCGTTGCCCTGTGGGCGAGGCAACGCATCCGGGGCTAATATCTCCGCCGCGCCTCGCACCCGCCTTCGCGAAACTCCGGCGCGGCAGATAACGAGGCGGCTACAGCAATCTGCGAAAATCTGTGTAATCTGTGGGTGAATTGATTTTCGAATGAATCCGGAAATCCGCGTTCGTTTTGCCCCCTCGCCCACCGGTTATTTGCACATCGGCGGGGTGCGCACGGCGCTTTTCAACTGGCTTTTTGCCAAGCGTCACGGCGGCAAATTCGTTTTGCGCATCGAAGACACCGACCGAACACGCAACATCGAGGAAGCGATAGCGGCGATTTGTGACGGACTCCAATGGCTTGGCCTCAATTGGGACGAAGGCCCCCAGATCGGTGGAGATTTCGGCCCTTATTTGCAAAGCGAACGCACAGAACTTTACGAGAGCTACCTGAAGAAACTACAAGATGGCGGCCATATTTTCGAAGATCAGGGGGCTCTCCGATTTCGTTCGCCGCGCGAGCATGTGATTGTCGATGATCTCGTTTGCGGCAAGATCGATTTCGATTTGTCAAATGAACAGACGCATCCCGACATGACCATCCGTCGGCCGGATGGCTCATGGATTTTCCATTTTGTGAATGTGATTGACGACATGGAGATGAAAATTTCGCATGTGATTCGCGGCGAAGATCATCTTTCGAATACGCCCAAGCACATTGAGATTTTCCGCGCGCTCGGCGCGACGCCGCCGCACTACGCGCATATCCCGCTGATCCTGAACAAGAACGGCTCAAAGATGAGTAAGCGGGACGAAGGCGCGCGCGTGGAGTACTACATTAAGAGAGGCTATCTGCCGGCGGCCGTTTGCAATTACCTTTGCCTGCTCGGCTGGTCGCCGAAAGACAACCGGGAAAAGATCAACATCGAAGAGATCATCCGACTTTTCGATCTCAATAATGTCGGGCGCAGCCATGCCACGTTTGATCCCGATAAATTGCATTGGTTGAACGGCGAATATGCGCGCGAGCTGAGCGACTCGGAGTTTTATGCTCTTGCGTTAACGAAGCTGAAGTCGAGCGGTGTGAAGATCGATAATTACCCGGAGGAATACGTCCGCGCCGCGCTGCAAACGTGCAAAGGCAAGATCAACATGTTCGACGAGCTGCCGGCTTATTGTGGGTTCTATTTCACCGACGATTTTGACTACAACCCGGAAGGCGTTGCGAAACATTTCACCGCCGAGAACAAGCCGCGACTCAAGGCCGTTCGCGATGCCTTTAGCGCGCTTCAGAGGTTCGACGCCGCCGAAATCGAAACGACATTGAAAATCACGGCGGCAAATCTCGGGGTCAAGGTTGGCGCGATCGTTCATCCGACGCGTCTCGCTGTCAGCGGCAGCAATA
>QHOK01000142.1 GCA_003218755.1 Verrucomicrobiota bacterium | reverse complement strand
GTTGTCGATCTTCGCGTTTGGAACAATGTGAACACGCAATATCGCCATCGACGAATTGTAGCGGCGATCCGCCAGTCGCGCAGTAGCCTTGCGTGAACGGGTGAGCGCCGCACTTTTGCTCGACAAACACCCAAGTCTGCCGGGAAATCGCAAGCGTGAAACTTCGGCATCTCTACCTCGTGTTCTGTGTGCTTGGGCTACTTCTGCCTTATTCGCAATTCATTCCCTGGATCATCGAGCATCACGCGTTGAATATGCCGCTGCTCTTGCGCGATCTTTTTGCGAATCGCATCAGTGGATTCTTTGCCCTGGATGTTATTGTCTCCGCAATAGTTCTGATTTCTTTCATTCATACCGAAGGGAGGCGTTTAGGAGTGCGGCTTCTTTGGTTACCGACTCTCGCAGTCGTGCTCGTTGGCGTTTCGCTTGGGTTGCCACTATTTCTTTACCTACGGCAACTCCAGTTGGATCGAACCGCCCAATTCGGAAAGGCATCGTGACGGATGACCGCTGGTGATTTTCGCAAGCTCGCTCTCAGTTTTCCGGAAGCGATTGAATCGGCGCACATGCATCACCCCGATTTTCGCGTCTGCGGGAAGATATTCGCAACGCTTGGGTATCCCGACAAAAATTGGGCGGTCGTAAAGTTGACGCCAGAAGAACAAAAACATTTTATCCAAAGTGATCCGAAAGTTTTCCGACCGGTGAAGGGCGCTTGGGGTCGGCGCGGGAATGCAAACGTCTATTTGTCCGCGGCGAAGATCGATATCGTGCGGCAAGCTCTCACCGCAGCCTGGCGCAACACCGCACCGAAACGCCTGGCCAAGACTCTTTAGCGCAAGCCAACCGCAGCGCGAACGCGCTGCATTACTTGATCGGCAATTTCGTTGGCGCGCTTTGCACCGCGGGCGAGGACGTCTTCGATATAGGATTTGTCGCTTAGAATTTCTTCCCGGCGTTTGCGCATCGGCGCGAAATATTCCCAAAGCTTTTCGAACAGCTGCTTCTTGAAATCGCTATAGCCGGTTCCGCCTTTTAGAGATCGGTCGCGCATGTCGGCGATTTCGTTCTTGGACGCCATCAGTGAGTACAGTTTGAAGATTGTCGAGTTTGCTGGGTCCTTCGGCGCGTCCACCGGCGAGGAGTCGGTGACGATGCTCATCACGCGTTTTCGCGTGTCTTTTTCGTCGCCAAAGATGTCGATATTATTGCCATAGCTCTTGCTCATCTTTTGGCCATCGATGCCGGGCACAGTTTCGGTCGCGGCTTGGATACGCGCTTCCGGCAACTTGAAAACGTGGCCGAATGTTTCGTTGATCTTCACGGCCAGATCGCGGGTGATTTCGATGTGCTGCTTTTGGTCTTTGCCCACTGGCACGATGTCGCTGTCATAAATCAAAATGTCCGCCGCCATGAGCACCGGATAATTGAACAATCCAACTGTGGCGGCCATGCCGCGGGCGAGCTTGTCTTTGTACGAGGTGGCGCGCTCGAGCAAACCCATCGGCGCTACTGTCGATAAAATCCACGCCAATTCCGTGACCTGCGGCACATCTGAATGCCGAAAAACCGTAGCACGTTCCGGATCGAGTCCGCACGCCAGAAAATCAACCGCGACGCGCCGGCTATTCTCGCGCAAGGCTTCCGGGTCCCGGACGCTCGTGAGCGCGTGATAGTCCGCGATGAAATAAAGCGCTTCGCCCTCGGCTTGGAGCGCAATCGCCGGTTTCATCATGCCGAAATAATTGCCGATGTGCAGAACGCCGCTGGGCTGAATGCCGGAAAGGATGCGCATGGGTTTCTTATCTGTCATGCTGAGCGAAGTCGAAGAATCTCATTTCCTTATTCCGAATGTCTCCACCCGTTTCGGTAGAAACAGTAAGAGATTTCTCGACTTCGCTCGAAATGACAAATGTTTCCTGCTCGCCATTTGTTTGGCTAGCCGCTAGATACACCCAACATGGCCGCGCGTTCTCATCCCGTTTCCGTCGTCACCGGCGCCGCTGGTTTTCTGGGATCACATTTGGCCGACCGCTTACTCGCAGAAGGTCATCGCGTCATTGCCATCGACAATTTAATCACGGGTAACACCGCAAACATCGGACACCTGGCCGGCAACGAGAATTTCCGGTTCATTAAACACAACGTCTCCAATTTCATTTTTCTGCCAGAAGAAAAAATCAATTACGTTTTTCACTTCGCGTCACCAGCCAGTCCGATTGATTATCTGGAGCTCCCGATCCCAACGCTCAAAGTGGGCGCGCTCGGCACCCACAACACGCTCGGTCTGGCCAAGGACAAAAAGGCCTCGTTCATTCTTGCCTCCACATCGGAGGTGTACGGTGATCCGCTCGAGCATCCACAAAAAGAAGATTACTGGGGGAACGTCAACCCGATTGGGCCGCGCGGTGTATATGATGAGGCGAAACGGTTCGCCGAAGCGATCACGATGGCGTATCACCGCTATCACAGACTGGACACAAAAATCGTGCGCATCTTTAACACATATGGTCCGCGAATGCGGCTGCGCGACGGACGCGTGGTTCCGGCGTTTATCGGACAGGCCCTGAGTGGTCAGCCACTCACCGTTTTCGGCGACGGCTCCCAGACCCGCTCATTCTGTTACGTGTCCGATTTGATTGATGGAATTTTCAAACTGGCGATGAGCAGTTTTCACGAGCCGGTCAACCTGGGTAATCCGCGCGAGATGACAATTAAACAATTTGCCGAAGAAATCATTCGCATCATCGAGGCAAAGTCGGCGATCGAATATAAACCATTACCGGTGGATGACCCGAAGGTGCGCCAACCGGATATCTCGCGCGCGAAAGAAGTCCTTGGTTGGGAGCCGCGCGTGGCGTTCGAGGAGGGAATTGAGAAGACGATCGAGTATTTTAAAGAATCGTTGAAGCGTTGAACAATCCATTAACCACGAATGAACACGAATGAACACGAAGATGGAAGCTCCGGATTACACGGATGAAACGGATTCACATTTGGGCTTCGTTATTGCTTCGGCATTCGTCATTCGGAATTCGCCTGCCACGCCGTAATCGAGCGGAGGCGGGTCATTCTTCATTCGTGCCATCCATGTAGTCCGTGGTTGTTGATGGTTTTATTCGTGTCTATTCGTGTGAATTCGTGGTTGAAAGCTGCGTAAAAATTTTGCTGGCGTTTCCGCCGATTTGGTTATGAATTGTTGCATGATCAGGCGTGCGCTTGCCGTCGCTGTGGGTTTAGTCGCTGTTTGCTTTCCGGTCGTAGCGCAGCAAGCGAATCGGCCCGAAGCAACACAAGATCAAACGGTCGCATCCGAACAAATGCACGCTGCCGGCGCGTTGGGTCCGGCTTTTGCGCTGAGCCTTTATCGGCCGAAAATTTTCAGCGCGAAGGATTCCCTTCTGTTTCATAAAGGTCCGGTGCGAGCGTGGTCGGAGGGTGGCCAGTTGGCAAGCGAGACAGCGTTGGCCGAGATCGGCATGGCGCCGCTGGACCTCTTTCCGGTTGCGTATTTGCCGCCCCCGAATGCTTTCGGGCCCGCGGCAACAAAGAAAGGAAGCGCTCCTTCCGACTGGCGATCCGAGAATTTTGGAAGAGATGGCAAGGATACGCCCGGCGAGATGATGATCCCGCCGCCGGATCGGGTCTATTACGGTGGGGAAATAGGTTTTATGTACGGCCAATGGAGCGGCAAAGGCAGCGGCGATATGATGGAGAGCTATATTTTGGGCCAGGTCGGCAACGACCATTTCCAGATCACAGCTGGCGCGGCATATGAGGACTGGAGTGGACACACGTCGCGGTTCCACTCATTCCTTGCTCCAAGATAAAACAGTTGAGATTTGGAGTTTGGATTTGCTTCGCTGGTACTTGGGATTTGAATGACGAGTCGTAGACATGCCCCGTGTAGCCGTGTTAAGATTATGCTCCGGTAGATAAACAAATGAAGGTGGTCTTTAGAGTTGAACGTGACGAGGAAACTGGCGCATACACAGCCTCGTGGGATGATCCAACGGGCGGTGGTATCACGACGCAGGCCGAAACATTAGCGGACTTATCAAACGCTATCAGCGAGGCCGTAAAGTGCCATTTCGCTGATCGACGGTTGCCTAGAGTCGCTACGCTTCATTTTGAGCACGATCCAGAGTTGCAGTTGGTGTGAAACTGCCGCGCGACCTTTCCGGCTGGAAGGTTGTAAATGGGCTGAGGCGTTTGGGCTTCTCGCAGGACAATCAACACGGCTCGCATATTCGACTCAGTAAAGGCCGACTGAAAGTAACGGTTCCGAGTCATCGGACTATCCTGCCGAAAACGCTGAGAGTATTTTGCGACAGGCTGAAATCACCATAGATGAACTCATGTCTGTTATTTACACTCGGCAAATTGCTCGCAACGTCTGGTTCAGGGCTCCCTGGAAATTTCCGGAATCGTCATTGACAAGGATAAACGTGCTTCGCGTCACTTTACTGGGATCTGGTAGAAGCAGATCAAACCTGTTGGCGCAAATCCCAAGTTCCGCATAACGAGCAATTCGAAATTCCGATCATAAAAACAGACGCCGTGATACCCGGTTGCTTTGAGTTTTGGGTGGTGAAATTTGGTTTGGCATTTGGGAATTGCGATTTAGAGCTTTAGGCCATGGCCGCACCAGCGCGTCTCATTACTCTCAATATCGGGTCCCAAACAATCGGTCTGGCGGAATTTCGAGTAATCCAGGGGCGCCTCGTGTTGCTGAATTATCGTTTCCGCGAAGCGCCGCTTGATCCTGCAACTGGGCAACGTCGTGATGCCCACGTTGCCGTCCACGAAACCGCTGCCGTGATGCGCGAAATGATGCACGAAATGCACATTCATCGGGCCGACGTGAACTACGCGGTGCCGGCACAATCGGTTTTTGCGCGCTTTGTCAAACTGCCGGCACTCGATGCGGCAAAGATCGACAAGATCATCGCCTTCGAGGCGCAACAGAATGTTCCGTTCCCCATGGACCAGGTGATCTGGGATTACCAGCTGGTCGGAGGCGGTATGGGCGAACAAATTCAGGTCGTCATTGTCGCGATCAAGCGTGATCTGCTCGAGGAGATCAACAATGCCGTGGAAGAAACCGGACTGCGGACCAGGATCATTGGTATGGCGCCCATGGGTCTTTACAATGCATTTTGTTACAACTATGCCGATCTAAACGGCTGCTCACTGCTGGTGGATATTGGCGCGCGCACGACCAACGTCCTCTTCATCGAAGCCGGAAGAATTTTCTCACGCACGCTTCCGATTGGCGGCAGCGCGATCACAGCCGCGATTGCCAAGGAATTTGGCGAATCGCTCGCCGCGGCGGAAACTCGAAAGAAGCGCGATGGGTTTGTCGCTTTAGGCGGCGCCGCCGAACCTGCTGACCCAAACATTGGCCGCCTCTCGAAGATAGCGCGCAGCACCATGACACGGCTGCACGCGGAATTGATGCGTTCCATCACTCATTACCGCGCGGAACAGCAGGGAGATCGGCCCGCTCGCATCTTTCTTTGTGGCGGCGGCGCGGGCATGCCCAACATGCGCGAGTTCTTCCACGAGAAGTTTGAATTACCGGTCGAATTCTTTAATCCGCTCCAAAATGTGAGCGTGTCGGAATCGGCGCCGGAGGCGGCGCGTTCCCACTATTTGTTTGGAGAATTGGTTGGCCTGGCGCTGCGCAGCGTGACCATCTGTCCGATGAAGCTAAATTTGCTTCCGGCAAGCGTCGTTCGCAGGCAGGACTTGGAAAAGCGCCGGCCATTCTTCATTGCTGCGGCGGCATGCATTCTCCTCGCGCTGCTGGGCTGGTCGGCTTTCTACACGCGCGCGGCGCAAGTGGCGCAGCAAACTGCCCACACATTGCGGCAGAAGAACGACACCATGCGGGCGGCGGAGGCGCCGCTCGACAAGCTTAAAAAGCAAATCACCGCGTTGGACAACATCGCCACTCCACTCATCACGGCGGTGAGCGATCGCAACTTCTGGCCGGAAATTCTCGAAGATCTAAACGCGCGCCTCCCTGAAGCAGACATCTGGATCACCGAGCTTGCCGCAACTTCCGGTGGAAAACTGCTTGGGGCGCCTGAAAAACGCGCCGGGGAAACTACACAGATTCCGTCGCCAACACCTCCTCCATCGAGGAGCAAAACCGCGGTCGCCGCTGAAAAGTCGATCGATGGCATCTGGGTACGCGGGCTTTACCTGTATAATCCCAAACAGCAGGAAATCGTTGTCGATTACCTTCGCAATTTGGCGAAGTCGCCCTTTTTTGTTCTCGATCCAAAAACGCCGGAGCGCGTCATCAAATCCAACTCCGTTCCGAACGACACGGAATGGGCGTTCCCGTATGAGCTTCAGCTCACCCTGCGCAAGCCGGTGAAACTGCCATGAAGGTCGATTTTAACCACGAATCAACACGAATGAACACGAAGGCCGAAAAGCTGTTGCTCAAGGACGAAGTTTTTCAAATTGTAGGTTGTGCCATCGAGGTTCTTAACACTCTCGGTCACGGTCTCGTAGAGAAGCCGTACGAAAATGCGCTGGTCGTCGAGTTCTTACTGCGGAAAATTCCGTTCCGACAGCAACCTTCATTTGATGTGCTCTACAAAGGACACAAGATCGGCCTCTTCGTTCCTGACCTGATCGCGTTTGATTCTGTAGTCGTAGACACAAAAATCATCGACCAGATCACCGACCGCGAACGTGGGCTGATGTTGAATTACCTCCGGATTACGGGCCTGCACGTTGGCGTCATCCTCAACTTCAAACATTCGAAATTAGAGTGGCAGAGGATCGCCTTATAAATTTGTGTCTATTCGTGTTCATTCGTGGTTAATCCCATGAAATGGTTTCAACAAAATCGTGCGTTCGGCATCCTTCTAGTTGGTTTTGCAATTTGCGCGTTGCTTGTCGGGGCATTGTTTTACTGGAGATGGAGCGTTTGGAGTGATGCGAGACAAACATTCGACCAAGTGGCAACAGAGCGGAACCGGCTGGAGCATCTCGACCCGTTTCCGAGCGAAGCCAATCTTAGGAAATTACACGGTTACATCGACGGGTACAGCGCGGCGCTGGATAAGTTCAAAGAACAGTTGAAAAGCGAGGTCGCCCCCGCGCCGCCACTTGCGCCCAATGAATTTCAGTCGCACTTGCGCCAGGCGATCGTCGCGACACTCGACAGAGCGCGCACGGGCAACGTGAAATTGCCGGACAAGTTTCAGCTCGGCTTCGACGAGTTCACCAGGGCAATGCCTAACACAGCCGTGACGGTGCTGCTTGGACAAGAGCTGTCCCAAATCCAGAAGCTCATAAACATTTTGCTCGATGCCAAGGTGGACAGCGTGACGTCGTTTCACCGCGCACCATTGCCCGAAGAA
>QHOK01000141.1 GCA_003218755.1 Verrucomicrobiota bacterium | reverse complement strand
ACATCGAGTTTGTGGCGGTTTGCGAAGCGGACCATTTCGCTGGAATCCGCCCCAGTATCAAAGGCCGCTGCGGCATGAGTTGCGGGATCCCAAACAAGATACGCGTTGACAGCCATACCGTGATAATCCGTGTTGAATTGCGCGAGGCCGTCATGCCCTTCAATCTTTTTTGGGTGCCATTCGCCTTTGGCCAATTCGCAAAGAGCTTGCCCGTTAAGTCCGAGGATCGGCGCAACGTTTAGGAGGGCGGCTTCATCGACATCGCCCTCCCGCAGCTTACGGATTGTTTCCGAACTGACACGCGCTTGCTCGGCCAGTTTAGAATCGGAAATGCCCAACCCGCGTTGTGCTTTTCCAATGACATCACCGACATTGTCCTCGAGCGGAATCATATTTGTTCGATTTCAAACACTGATTGGTTCTGTTTCCGGCGCGGTGCGCAAACCGCCAATTCGATTCAGTGCCAATTTCTCAAGGGACGCAGCCACGCCGGCAACTGAAAATGCGCGACCCGTTTCCCTCTCCATTGATGTCATTGCGACATTATTAATGCCGCAGGGAACGATCTGATTAAAAGGCGAAAGATCCCCGCATACGTTCAAGGCAAAGCCGTGCATGGTGATCCAATAGCGCACTCCTACCCCAATCGAACCAATCTTGCGATCGTCGACCCAAACTCCCGTGAGCGATGCGCGTCGTGTCGCGGCAATCTCGTACTGAGCCAGCATTTCGATGAGCAACTGCTCGAGCCACCGCAAATATCTGTGCAAATCCTGACCACACCGACGCAGGTCGATAATAGGATAACCCATCAGTTGTCCGGGCCCGTGATACGTCGCCTGACCTCCGCGATTGATCGCGAAAAGTGGATGGGGCAGATGCGCTGCGCCCAGCAAGCTCGATTGATCGGGAGTCCGCCCGATTGTGTAAACCGGTTCATGCTCGAGCAAAAGCAGTTCGTCCGGATATGAAGGATCTTCTCGTTTTTTCGCAACAATTTCTTCCTGAACCGCGAGCCCGTCTGCGAATTCTATTCGGCCGAGCCAACGCACGTGAAGCGGCATATTTCTTTTATACATACCTGCCAGATCCACAGGCCTACATCTGCTCCTTTCCAGATCTGGCAGCGAATTCACGCCAGCTGCAGTTTACGCTCGTTTTGAATCACGATTGTCGGATTAGGATTAGGAATCGGCACAGGCAAACCTTGTTCCCGTAGCGTCTGCGTGTGATCTGCCATACCCCAACGCGCCTTGTAGAGACAATCCTCGACTGAGTGACCGACACCGCTGAACCCCTCCAAGTCTGGAGAGTAAAAGCCAAAAAAATCAGCGTCCTCGGTAGCTTCGATAACGAGCGAGTACGGCAGCGTAATCATCGTTTCACTTTCGTTTCAGTCCGGCCGCTTTCAAAATTGCCTGGCACGTCCCGGTCGGCACTTCCTTCGCGCCATGAAAATCTACACGAATCAAATGTGGATGACCAGCCTTTGCGTAATACCGGATCGAGCCTTTCTCTTTTATCAAGGAGAAACCTTCCCGTTCGAGCAGTCGAACCAATTCGCTGAATTTCATCGTTTCCCGGCATCGTGTGAGACCTTCATATTTGCGTGCCACCAGCAATTCCCAGCCGGGCTGCTTCCTGCGCGCGCAGATGCGTGAGAGCGATCGCCAGCGCATCGGCGGCGTCTGCATCGGGTGTTTCCGTTAAACCAAGAAGCGCGCGCACCATAAACGCTACCTGATCTTTTCCGGCCGCGCCGCGCCCAACGGTAGATTGCTTGATTCGTCTCGGCGAATACTCGAACACTGGCAATCCGTTCTCGGCCGCGGCGAGAATGGCCGCGCCGCGCGCGGCTCCCAGAACAATCGCGGTCTTATAGCTTTGCACGTAAATGACCGACTCCAGCGCGCAACAATCCGGTTCGTGCTCCCGAATTAATTCAATCAGCCGATCGCGGATCGCGACCAGACAGGAAGAGGAACGCGTGGAACTGGCGTTGTGAATCGTCCCGAAATAGACTGAACACGGTTTGCCATTGTTTGCATCCACAATTGCAACACCGGTGTTGCGCAGAGAGGGGTCGATCGCAAGCACGCGCATTACCGCAATCTTAAAATCGACCGGCGCAGGTTCAACCTCGAAAGCGTATCTGTTTAGAGTTGTTGTAGCCGCCTCGCTGTGTCGAGGCGCTCAGGATTGGTGTGCCTGCACGGCGACACAGCGCCGTGGCTACACCTCGCGCGTCTTAAAATTTTTCCGAAAAGGGAAAACACATACCGAAAAGGCGCGGGCTAAACACGGAATCGACAAATTCCCGAGCAACGGTTTTACTCCCGGCATCGTGGCGAAGAATGTCAAAAAGATTGGCGGATTTGGACATCAGCGAATCAACATCGCGGCGGCGATCATTCTGCTGCTGATAAGTCTCGCGAATAGTCCTTCTGCGATGGCTACGACGAAAGGTTTGAGTCAAATCGTGACGCCGGATTTGCAGCCGATGGGAGATCTCTCCTTAAGTTTGCAAATTCAAGACAAGCGGATTGCGAACCCGTATCAATTGCAAGCCGAGCTGGGCTTGACGAGATGGGCTGAGATGGCGGTGTTTCGCGGATTTCAACCGGACGAATGGATTTTCGGAACCGAGATCGGGTTGCTGACGAAAGAGCCTTATCTTCTTTCCGTTGGGTTCGTCAATTGGTCGCCTCACCTGGATGTAGATCCTCAACCATATATCGAAGCTGGGTATTACACCGAGCATCACAAAGTGATCGTCGGAGCCATTCATGCGGGCTACAAAAACGAAGCAATCCTCGGCTATGCGTACGACTTCAATGAGAGGTGGCGGGTTCAGGTCGATTTTCAAAGCGGTTCTGAAAACTCATCGACGATCGGTTTCACGTGCAACGTCACACGCAATTTCCAGTTCAATCCCGCGCTCTACGTCAATAATGGTCCGAAGCACGATCTGTTTGGTTACATCGTTTTCACCTATACATTTCATCTCTGGGGCGACAAACAGGTGGAACGCGCTGTCCCCAACGCGTTGCCAAAATGAGTGCGGCTTTGCCGCTGATATTTGCGCCTTCGGCGATTGATCTGGCATCGTCTTCGGAGAATCCGATCCACCTGTAACAAAATGCAATTCGTTGTTCGAAGGTTGACAAGCAAATCAGCTGGCTTTTTACAAAATGCGTCGAGCGCGTCGCCCGCGTAAAATAATGCCTGAAAACCCTAAATCTCCGCGAAGTCGAATCAGCGCCGGTCTGCTGATGTTCCGGCGCAGGAACAACGAATTGGAAGTTCTGCTGGCGCATCCCGGCGGGCCTTTCTTCACCCGCAAAGACGACGGGGTGTGGACAATCCCAAAGGGCGAGGCGGCTCCGGGAGAAGATTTGCTGACGCGGGCTCAGATTGAATTTGAAGAAGAGGTCGGATTTCGACCCAAAACCGTTCGGAACTACATTGAACTCGGCTCCATTATACAAAAAGGCGGCAAAACTGTGCACGGCTGGGCGTTCGAAGACGATTTACCAAAATCATTCAAACCCAAATCAAATTTGTTCGAGATGGAATGGCCACCGCACTCCGGCAAACGCAAACAATTTCCAGAAATTGATCGCGTCGAATTTTTCACCGAAGCGGTCGCGCGCCAAAAAATAAAGGCGACACAGATTCCATTTCTCGATCGCTTACGCAGGGCGCTTCAAGGAGCGGCGGCTACCTAGCCGCCGTCTGCAGACGGATCCTGTGTTTAGTTTTGCGCCAGCTGGTGCATCTGGGTTAATCAAAACTTGCTTGTAGATGTTGCGCCCCGTAAACCTTGGTTATCTGCTTGCGCGAATTCGTCGATCTTTCCAATGACCATTCAAATGTATCACGGCGTGATCCGCCTCTCCCCTGTCGAGGGGAGAGGAGTGAGGTGAGGGGTTGTGCAGGACAAGGAGGATTCCGTCAGCGAATCGCTCGCCGCGGCGAGTTCGACTCTGACCGCACCTCCGGAATGCGCGGACGAAATTTTCCTGGAAGGAGCCCGATCGCGTTTCGCTGAATTTTTCACTCTTTTGCGAGTGATGCGCGATTTCCTGCGTGGATTTCGCACACTCCATTTCGTCGGTCCATGTGTAACCGTGTTCGGCTCAGCCCGAATTCAACGCGATGATCCGCATTACGAGCTGGCCAGGAAAATGGGTGCAGCTATTGCGCGACTCGGGTTCACGGTGATGACGGGCGGCGGCCCTGGCATCATGGAAGCGGCCAACCGCGGCGCCAAAGAAGCCGGAGGCCGCTCAGTCGGCTGTACTATCGAGCTGCCGTCTGAGCAGCCGGCAAACGCCTATCTCGATCGCTGCGTGCGGATGCATTATTTTTTCGTCCGTAAGGCGCTGCTGGTGAAATATTCATACGCGTTCGTTGTCATGCCCGGAGGCGCCGGCACGCTGGACGAGTTATTCGAAGCGCTCACGCTGATTCAAACCGCGAAGATCAAAAATTTTCCCATCGTGATCATGGGAACCGATTATTGGAAAGAATTGATCGGCTTCATCGACAAAATGGCGCAGAGAGGAATGATTGCCCCTTCCGACCTAAGCCTGATTTACGCGACCGATTCGATAGACGAAGCTATTGAACACATTCGAACCAAAACGATCGAACCATTCGGGCTCAAACGCGTCCCGCGCAGGCGACGTCACCTACCCTGGCTCGGCGAGCGCGGGCTATCCAGTTGACGGTGCAGTTGACGCAAGGGCCGCCATTCTGGGTAGTGGCGATTGACTCCGAAAGCTTTCGCGAGTTGACCTCAATCGCCTAGTCGGTTCGGGTGAACCGCCCCCTACCTCGAATCGTTGGCGACTGTTTGCGCTGCAGTTTGCTCAATTCATGTCAGGTCTTTAATGACCAAAAGCACTGGGCCGGAGTTACTCGATGCAACGACGTAAATTCGGCCACGGGTTGTATCAACCGCCATAGCCCCGTCCAGCGTTGCACCGAAAGGCGCCAGCGAGAACGTGGCAATCAAGGCGCCTGTCGATCCGTTGCGAACCTCTATGCTGCCTACCGACGGATTCCATGCTGGCGGAAGTATAGGACCACGCTATCCTTGTGAGAATCCTCTCGGGACTCGTCGCGGCGTTGATGATCTGCAGGTTAGTGAAGTGCTGGGAAATAATTGCCGACAGTCTTAATCGGGCCGATTGGAGTTGGGGCCGCGTCTCAGTCCTCGATTCCGAGGCGCAAACAATCTTCGTTGCGGATGCGCCTACGGCGAAAATCGGGTGCTTTATAGTGCATGCCGATGAAAAGCTGAGCGCTTTTCGATGCGATGCGGCTATCGCATTATCCGTTAGTTAGGTGAGCAAGAGAATCGCCCGAGAAAATCACGCAATTGCGAACGATCTGATTCTTAGCTCGGGGAGCAGGCAATGCGACCGCACTGCAAGCCTGCTTCCCTGTAACCTCGCAGTCGTGATTCAGTGCATTTGGCCCGCGCGGAGCCCGAACCCGTTGCAATTCCTTTTCGGAAAAATGCCCGCGTTCTTGAGATCCGGCGAATTAAAGGCTCTAAGCGAGCATTACGTGAGCTCGGCTCAAGCGGCGGTGAGAGCCGCCCGGATTACAGCGGATATCAGGATTGACGCAAGCGCGGCCTCGTCGCGGAGGTTCTGGAGTTGCCTTCGCGTGCTGTTGAATGCGTCGCGCGTTAACGCAATTGCTTCCCGAGGATCATCGGTCAATCGAGAAGCGACGCCGTAAACGGCGGGATAGTAACGAGCGACCAAACTATCAAAACGTGAGCTTTTTGCTTTCATCGGCGGTTTGCTCTTTTGATTGGTCGCAGCCCCATTGCCTTTCCTTACACGTCTTGCCCGAAGCGCTGCGCAACCGACGTGTATGTTCCCGCAGCCAGCCAGCCTGTTGGCCAGCGAGACCTTGCCAAGTTCTCTACAACGATTTTTCATCTTGTGTCCTCGTTTGTGCCGATAATGACCCAATGCCCAGCGTCCGGCTCTTCCGCTTTGATAGGATATGGTGGACGTTTCACCGCGAGAATCGTTTCCGAAGAAACGAAAAAAAGGAGCCCAATAATTATTGCAACTAATGTTTTCTCCAAGACCACGCGGGAATGAAGCTCGTAGGAACTGATTCCGTTCTCGCAACTGGCCGCGAGGCACATTGCCACTCCAGGGGGTATTTGCATTTGTCACTTACTTCTACGGAAACGACAGAACCAAGTTCCCGAGAAAAGCTGAACGGCGATTGAGCCTGGTCCTCAAGCAGCCCAGCTAAAAGGGGCAACACGGAAAAAAGGCGGTAGCGGCCATTGACCGCAATCGCCCCGGGCGGTTCGGGCCTGCCACGCCGTAGCGCAGCAAAGGCGGGTGAACCGCCCCTACCGTGCGATCGCGGCGAGGACGAGAAAGACGCAGCCAGCGGCCCCGAAAAGCAAGCTTACGATCCAAAACCGGGGTCTTTTTGTAAGCGCGGAGATTGCCGCGATGGCAATCGCGATTTGGAACATGGTCACGCCGCCCGCGAACACTTCGTGCTTATGAAAGTTTGATTTCGCAGCGGCTTCCTTGTGCTCGGCTTCGGATTTTATTTCTTCCTGCTCCTTCTCGTAACGATCGCGCTTTGATTGGTCCGATTCGTTAGGCGTGCCGGCGAGCGATATTTTTGCATCGAGCACGGTAGCCTTGATGCTTTTGGCCTGGTAATAACTCCATTGATCGGACGCTTCGATTTGGTTCATCATCGCTTCGTTCACGTGTCGCCCGGAAAGAAGTCCAGCGATCGCCGCGAGGACGGCGAGAATCGCAGTGCTCAACGCCACCCATGAAATCCAAGGGGCGCCGCTGTGTTCCGCAGTTTCCTTCACGTGTTCGTGCAAATGCTCGAGAGGTACTTCCGATTCTTCCATCGCAGGAGCTTAGGATTGAGAATCGTGCTCGTCCATCCCTCACCTTAATCCTCTCCCTTTGCCAAAGGGAGAGGCGAGCTTCATTTGCATGCTCACCTCGAATGACGTGATCCCCATGACGGTCGCTACGCATGAGTTATGGCACGGGCGAATGAAGAAGAATTATCGCCACGTTTCTCCCGCCTCGCCCCGCTTGCGGGGAGAGGACTGACGTGAGGGGTGGTTGGTTGATTCCCTTTCGAAAACTGCGGTGGTAAGTAAGATAATTCCTTGTGAATCGCGCTCGCTTGTTACGAAAGAAGGCAACCGATACTGAGCGTATACTTTGGCGGCATCTGCGGAACCGAAACTTTGCAGGCTACAAATTTCGCCGTCAGCATCCATTAGACTCTTATGTACTTGATTTCTATTGTCCGGCGGCAAAGCTCGCAATTGAACTAGATGGTGGCGGACATAACTATCGTGTCGGTCAAATTCGCGATCGAACGAGGTCGGAGTTTCTCGCTAGTCAGGGCATCATTGTGCTACGGTTCTGGAATCATCAGGTTCGCCAGGAACTCGACAGTGTCTTGAAAGCAATCTGGTTTGCGCTGGAGGAGCGGTGCCCGCCAAAACCCTCACCTTAATCCTCTCCCTTTGGCAAAGGGAGAGGCGAGCTTTGGAGCTTGACCGGCTTCATGATACGTGCGCCCAAAATCGATCAGCGCTGAAAGCGCGATTCAGGCCTGCCACGAATTCTGTCCAATGCGCGATTGAAACGCACTTTCAGCGCTTGCTACACGGCAATTTGAATTCTCCCTAAAGCGATGCGAGGACGCATCGCACTCCAAAAGCACTTCGTGCGAAATCCGTGGAAGCGCCTCTCTCGTTTCGCGATAGCTTTGGGAGTGCGTGCGCGTCTTCGCGCCGCTTTCGCTGGCGTGCGTCAACTCTGGTTTTGGAATTCAGTGCGATGTTAGAATTGACCCTTGGATGGTTCGATTGTTGCAAAGCTGTACAGGAGAGTGGTTGATTCCTCATGATTTCGCTTTCTGACATCGTCAGCTATACCGACGATTTCTTGCGCATTCGCGAGGTGGGCGATTGGGACAATGCGCTCAACGGTCTCCAGATTGAAAATTCGGGACAAGTCACCCGACTGGGCGCGGCAGTCGATGTGTCAACGCGCGTTCTGACCGAGGCTGCAAAGAGAAATGTCGATCTTTTAATTGTGCACCACGGTTTGTTCTGGCCCGGGTTGCAACCAGTGAGAAGCGCGCTGCGCCGGCAACTGCAGCTCGCCTTTGAGAATGATATCGCGCTTTACGGCGCGCATCTCCCTCTGGATATCCATCCGAAAGTTGGCAACAACGCAGAGCTTGTCG
>QHOK01000140.1 GCA_003218755.1 Verrucomicrobiota bacterium | reverse complement strand
AGCAAAGCGGCGGCGGCATTCCGTCAGGAAGCTGCAGGTGTCTTGTCATCCCAGGATTCGTCGAGCGCTCGCAACGCGGATGAGTAACTTCTATCTCATCGTCTCCAGCGCCGTCGCCACTAAAAACACCGGCCAGACCGCGAGGATCAGGATGATTCCAAAGACGGCGAGCTCAGGAAAATAATCAGGTCGCGTCCTATGCACATATCGTTCCTCAAGGAAGCGTGAAATGCGCTGTCCTATCGGCATTGTAGTTTTCATATAGTCAACCGGCCACAGTTGGACCGCGGATTGAAATACTTTATGCGTCTAGTAGCGATAGGAGTTGCCTATGGGCGGCAGAAGTAGAAAATAGGAATGCAGATGTAAGAATTAGCGACGGAAGAGGTTAGAGCTCGCTGTGAAACGCGGAAGTAGGAATTAGGAAGAGGGAAGCAAGAAAGGGTTCTACCCCTCGCCGATCGGCGTTTGCTAACTCTGCCTTCTTAATTCCTGATCGCGATGCCTGTCCTATTCCTCGATTGCGCCGCTGATTTTTCGCAGGTGTTCCCGAAAGGTATAACTCGAATCCGCTACACGCTTCTCCAGGTACTGCGCAAACTGCAACTGTGCTCGCAGCGAGTGGCCGCTTTTGATCGACTCCGCCTGCTGCCGTTCCCGTTGCCAGATTTCGTGTGCTATGCGAAGCAGTTCGTCGACACCCTCCGCAACGGCAAACAAACAGCCATCGTCGTCGGCGAAGACGACATCGCCGGCTTCGACCAGGAAGGTACCGAAGCGTGCGGATAGCAACGCCGAGGAATCACGAGAGTCGAGCCGTTGCGGGCCGGAAGGATAGGCTCCATAGCTGAAAATCGGCAGACGAATCTGCCGCAGCTCTGGCGTGTCGCGATGCGCGCCCCAGACTATGATTCCAGCCAATCCGCATTTTTCGGCCTCGAGCGCCGTTAAATCGCCGATGCAGCCTTCGTCCAGGCGGCCGCCGTTATCGATTACCAGAACTTGGCCGGGTTGCGCGCTCTGCATTGCTTCCAGAAAAACATCGACACTCCCAAAATGTCTGACCGGCAGCGCCGAGCCCGCGAGACGTTGATTGGGGGTCACCGGCCGAATGCCAGGCGGACTGACTCGGAGCTGAATCTTTAAGCGAAGAGCCGCATCGGCGATGAGCGGAGTAGAAAGCCCCGCAAAAGCGCGAGACAGTGATTCCGCTTCCATGTTGTGACCTTGCTCGCAATCGGCTGCCTTTGCAAAAGGATCGACCGGAAAGCGGAAGGCTTATTTCGCTTTGCGCCAGGTGACGTCCTCGTTGTTACGACGATCGATCAACGCGTCGACTTTGCTGGTGTCAGCGTAACGAAATAGAATTCTGCCTTCCACACCTTTGCGGAAGAAAATCTCTGATCTTTCCGGGAACAGTTGCTCTTTCTTGCCGTTCCGTTCGACAAATAACCTGTCGCCTTCAGCAGTGCCGGATCTGGTTTGTCCCGGCGCCAGTTCGTACGTGCCGATGTAGTCAGCGAACTTTTTTGGGTCGGCTTTTCCCATCGCTGGATCTTCGTAATAGCGATGTGTCTGGCTGGCGATGATCTGCCAATTGCCGTTGCGCTGCAGCCAGGTGTCAGTGACGTGATAACGCGCTTTCAGGTTTTGGCCGAAGATCGTCTCGGTCTCGTCGGTGTCGTAACTGAGTATGGCGGTGTTGCCGATAATCCGGCTTTGGGCCTTCACGATTTTAATCGTTCCAGAATACCCGGCCGGCAGCGGGGTGATGTCGGCGATCAGTTTTGGTTTGTCGAGGATGCGACCTTTCTCGTCAGCGAAGATGCAGTCGTCCGCGAAGTATTTCTTCCATGGCGCTTGATTGCCGGGAACAATGGCATCGTAAAGCTCCTGCGTACGACGGATCAGTTCGTCCTGCGTAATCGCAACATTCGCGGCATGGACGAGGGTTACTGTGAAGAAGAATGTGACGAGCGCCAGTTTCATAGGAAAGAATGAAGGATGAAGGAGGAATCAAGAATTAGAAAGCGAAAGGAAGAGAGCGTAAGGGAGGACCCGTGGAAATGACACTCGAGGAGCGCTCGCGCCTTGAGGCGCTCGACACGGTTTTACGATCTAAGAATGTCCGCGAACAAATTCGCCCGGTTGTCGAGCGGGTCCGCGCGGAGCTAGCTCGGGACAAAGAGGCGCTGATGGCGTGGGAACCGATTCCGTTAACCGTGTTCGGTCGTGCGTTACCGCCTGAGATTCGGTCTGGCTGGGCGTTTATCCTGCGCGCCGCGGCGGACACCGGCGCGGAGCGCCATCCGAACAGTCATCAACGCATGATGTCGTTCGAAGGGAGCGGCGATCTGCAAACTGGCGGGCCAGGACATTGGCAATCGAATGTTTTAGTCAGCAATCCGGAGGCGTTGCTGGAACAACGTTGGATTTCAATCCCGCAGAATGTCTGGCATCGCCCTGTCGTGGGCGTGGACGCGGATTGGGCGGTTGTTTCGTTTCACACTGTTCTGGCCAATGAATTAATTGAAGAGCGGCCGGATACACGAAGCAAACTTCGCACGAGGCAGATGAAGTATCTGGGGCGTTCAGGGGCCAATTAAGAAGGAAGAGTTAAGAAGAAGGAAGACGAACAGATGCCGGCAGCTTTGCGTCTAAGGCGTTAACCTTCCCGATTCGGTGTCCCGAGGATGTGACTCTTCGGCGGCATCATGACGTTGTCGAAGGTTTGCGTGAACATCGCTGCCGCGAAGAAGGCGACTGCGCGCAATGTTTCGTTGCCGACATTGACGAGGTCATGTTTCACCGGCGTTGGAATCGCAAAAACGCTGCCTGGTCCGACTCGATGAACGGAGCCACCTTCCATGTGGAGTTCGCCGGTGCCGGCGATGATGTACTGCGTCTCTTTCGTTGCATCGGTGTGCCAACCGAGCCGCTTCCCTGGCTCAATTTCATACACTATCGTGGAAGACGCGGTCGTGCCATGTCCGCCATAGACGGCAAACGCGCCGGCCCAATGAACGGACTCATCGTCTGCAGCCCAGACTTCAGCGCGTTTCAGTTTATCGGATGCAACTACTGGATTCATGGCCCGAGGCTAGGTTCCTATTGCATGTGGGTCAATGGCGGAAACGCCTTTGCACCATTCGCAGCCGACACGGTTGCCACTACAGCAGGGCGTCTGCGAGTAATTCGGTCATGTGTTTGGCGCGGGCGTTCGTAAGGTCGGCTATTTGGTGCCGGCAACTTGTCCCTGAGGCGATGATTTCGGTGCCGGGCGGTTGATTATCGATGTTGTCGAGCAAGCGCTGGGCGACCTGAACCGAGAGATCGTATTTTTCGGCCAGTGCGCCGAAAGCGCCGGCCATTCCGCAGCAGGCAGTATCGAGCACTTTGGCTTTTCTTCCGGGCAAACGTTCCGCCAATCTTCCCATGAACGCGGGATCCATGATTGATTTGGCGTGGCAATGCGGATGAATCGCGACCGTCTCGGAACGCTTGTTGAATCGAAGGGCGTCCGGTTCTTGAGCCAAGAAATCGTCGACAAATTTTTCGAATAAGAAGCAACGCGCCGCGATCGTTTCCGCGTTGTCGATCTTTAGCTCGCAATAATCTTCCACGAACATCGACCAGCACGACGGCTCAAGGAAAAGGATTGAAGCGGAAGCTAGTTGATGGTTGCTTGCCGAGCCGTAGCCAACCGGAGGCTGGAGAGTTGCTTGCCGAGCCGTAGCCGAGCGAAGGGTGGAGAGTTGAGAGATGTTGTGTTTCCCGAGTTTCGCCGCGGCATCGAGATTTCCCTGACTGAATGCCGGTCGTCCGCAGCAGCGGCGATTTTTCACCAACACAACTTCAAAGCCGAGCGCTTCCAATACTTTCACTGCAGCGACGCCGATGTGCGGTTCGTGATAGCGCACAAAAGTGTCGTCCCATAGAATGACGTGACCGCGTTTCTGTAGCGGCACTCTATGAGCGCTGTTGTGGCCGCGATCGTTGATCGCGGACACGCGGCCGGGGTCACCGACCCCGGCTACAGCATGTTCCCCAAACCATTTGTCGAATCGTTGGTTTGCGTAATGCGGCAATGAGCGTCTTGCAGAAAGTCCGATGGTTTTCTCCATCACCACACGTGCTACCCTGGAACCGAGAACGCGATTTGCGAGCTTCGGCATTGCGCAGCCGATTTTTCCGAGCAAATCGACGTTGCTCAAAAGTCGCTCGCGCAACGGCAAGCCATCACGACACCATCGGGCGTAAAGCATCTCGGCTTTCAGTAACGCGAGATTAACATTTGATGGACATTCGGGTGTGCAGCCTTTGCAGGAGAGACAATTGGTAAGCGCGGCGTCCAACTCTTCGGATTTCAGCGGGTCGCACATGATTCCGGTGTGTTTCAGGCAGCCGCCACAGCCGTTGCATTGTTCGAGGTTGCCAATGAACGAGCGGTCCTTGAACGCAAACGCGAGCACAGGTTGGAATGGAAGTTCGAGCGGCCGGGTGAAATTCTCGCGCAGATGATTGTCAATCTTATGGTGGTCATCCGCGAAGATTTTCCCTGGGTTGAAAATGTTTTTAGGGTCGAACGTGCATTTGATTTCGCGTAAGACACCAAGGAGCGCGTCCCCGAGTTGATCGCGCATGTATTCGGTGCGTGCGATGCCGACGCCGTGTTCAGCTGACAACGAACCTTTGAACTGCCGCACCAGCGCGGAGGTTTGATCAGCGACTTGCCGGAATTTTTTCAAATCGGCCGCGCTATGCAGATCCAGTACGGGTCGAACATGGAGCAATCCGCTGGCGGCGTGCCCGTAATAGCTTGCCTCCAGCCCGAGCGGTTTCATGATCGATTGCAGTCCGCGCACGTATTCCGGCAATTGTGGGGGGCGAACGGCGGCGTCTTCAATGAATGCGACCGGTTTTGCTGGGCCGATGCAGCCCGTCAAAAGCGAGAGTCCGGATTTGCGGACCGACCAGACAAGGTTCATCTGTGCTGGATCGGTCAGAGTTTTTGTGCGTAGCCCGAGTTTTCGCGATGGCAAGATTGACAGGCGCTGTGAGACATCATCGTAGAACTCCACGATCAAGATCGATTCGCACGGTTTGGTATCGAGTTCTAGCAAATCGCGCGCTGCCTGAAAGTGAAGTTGGCCTTTGGTTTGATCCAGCAACGGGCGATCGATGTGTTCGATTGCAGCGGGTTTAAGATCGAGAAGTTCGACCGTTGCCTGCATCGCTTCGTCCACGGATGCGAAAAAGATCAGGCCCAAACCTTTCTCGCGCGGCAATGGCGAGATTTTCAGTTGCGCCGAAAAAATCGCGGCGAGTGTGCCTTCGCTGCCGGCGAGAATATTGGTGAGATCATTCGGCGCGCGGAGAAATCTTTCGACGCCGTAACCTGGCCAGCGTTTTATCAGGCCGCGCGGCCAGCGGTCGGTCATTTCGGCGCTCGCGGCGCGAATGAGATTTTCGATCGTCGCCCGCTCGGATCGCAACGACTTGTGCGTCGGCCCGATCTTTTCGACTCGACCATCGGCCATCACGATCTCAAGCGAGATCACGTGATCGGCTGTTGTCCCATAAATTGGGCATCGCGCGCCTGAGGAATTATTCGCGATCATGCCGCCGAGCGTCGCGCGGGAGCTCGTCGCGACATCGGGGCCGAAACAAAATCCGTGTGGCTTCAAAAAATCATTGAGTTGATCCAGCACTAAGCCCGCCCCGACCCGCACGCTGCGTTTTTCAATATCGAGTTCCGTGATTTGACGGTTGTAACGCGAGAACTCGACAATCAATCCCTCGCCAATCGCGTTGCCAACCAGACTTGTGCCGGCCCCGCGCGGCGTAACGGAAAGACCTGCATCAGCTGCGGCACGAATGACGAGGCTCGCTTGCTCGGCGCTTTTCGGAAAAACCACGCCGATCGGCTCGATCTGATAAATCGACGCGTCAGTGGCGTAAAGTTGACGTGTCAGATTATCAAAGCGCGCTTCACAACCGGTTTGCCTGATTTTCCTTTCCTGAACGGAAGTCATCCCATCGTGATCATATTAGCTCGTGTAGAGGCGCGAGCGAGTTGCAAGTCTTTTTGTACGGCGCGCCCGGCGGTCGCGCCCTACCACAGATCCATTTGCGAATTTTCGGGTGTTGTTTCCGCAAACCGAACGCCGACGCCGATGAGGCGCACGGGTTTTCCAGTCCGGCCAAACCCTTCCGCTAGCAGCGCGCGAAAATCCTCCAAAGTAGGCGTAAGGCCAGCGCGCTCAGCAGTTGTGCGCGTGAAATCGTTGAACTTAAGTTTCACGAAGATCTTCGTGATCTCGCGGGTCGATTCTTTTTGCGCGAGATCGGCCATTAAATCCTGGAAGAGTTCTTCCAGTTTTTCTTCACATTGTTCACGCGTGGTCAGATCGGCGGCAAACGTTTCCTCTGTGCTGAGGGACTTGCGCGGACGATCCGGTTCGACCGGTCGATGATCAATGCCGCGAGAGAGATCGTAGAGATCGAGACCGAATTTGCCGAAGACATCGACGAGCTCCGGCCGCGAGAACCTTTGGAGTTCGCCGCAAGTTTTGACGCCGAGTTCTTCCAGTTTTCGCTCACTCTTCTCGCCGATTCCCCAGATTTTGCGGACCGGCAAATCCTTCATGAACTCGGGCACTTGTTCCGGTTTTACTTCAAACTGCCCATTTGGCTTGTTTATTTCGCTGGCGATCTTGGCGATCAGTTTGTTCGGACCAATTCCAGCCGAGGATGTCAGCTTTGTTTTCCGAAAAATTGTCTCGCGGATCGCCTGTGCCAGCGCTCCCGGCGCGCTCGGATGCGCAGTGACATCGAGATAAGCTTCATCGAGCGAGAGCGGTTCGATTATGGAAGTGAACCGATGAAGGATTCCGCGAATCACTGCCGCTTCGCGCCGATACACATCGAAGCGCGTCGGCAGCACAATCAGGTTCGGGCAGCGTTGCAGCGCCATGAAAGTCGGCATGGCCGAACGCACACCGAACTTGCGCGCTTCATAATTACACGTCGTCAAGACCCCGCGCCGATCTCGCGCGCCACCTACGCCCACCGGCTTGCCGCGCAAAGAGGGCCGATCCCGCACCTCGATGGCGGCATAAAAGCAGTCCATGTCGAGATGGATGATCGCACGCGGCTTTTCTTCATTCTGCACCCAGAAATCTCGCACAACGCAAGAAGGAGACCATCTGGCGCTTTCTGTCTCCGATCTCAAATTTCAGACTTTGCAAAACGTACTTGTCTCTAGATATTGAAGCGTAACTTTCTCTTGAAATGGATGCTTCCACTTCTGTTCCGCCTTCGCCAGAATCCGGCGCGACAAGCGAAACGCATCACGAGCCGCACGGGCACGATGCTGCTCATGAGCATCACGAGCTCGGGTGGTGGCGAAAATATATTTTCTCTACCGACCACAAAGTAATCGGTATCCAGTACGGATTCACGGGCCTGATTTTCCTGCTATTCGGTTTTTCTTTGATGATGCTGATGCGGTGGCAACTGGCTTATCCGGGTCAGGCGCTGCCGGTGATCGGCAAATGGCTGCCACACATTTTCGGGCCGAACACGATGGTGGACGGGAAAATGACCCCCGACTTTTACAACTCGTTAGGCGCGATGCACGGTACGATCATGGTGTTTCTCGGGATTGTTCCACTGGCGTTCGCCGCTTTCGGCAATTTTGTCGTGCCGCTGCAAATCGGCGCGCCGGACATGGCGTTCCCGAAAGTAAACATGGCGAGCTACTGGGCCGTTTTTGTCGGGGGCATTATCATGCTGATCAGTTTCTTCGTTCCCGGCGGCGCGGCCAAGAGTGGTTGGACTTCCTACGTACCGCTAGCCGCGATTGCCGATAGCGGCCCGGGGCACCTTCCGGTTTTCAACGGGCAGACGCTTTGGTTGATCGGGTTTATTTTTCTGATCACGTCGTCCTTGCTCGGCGCGATTAATTTCATCGCGACGATCATCCAGTTGCGCGCGAAAGGACTGACCTGGATGCGGCTGCCTTTCTTTGTGTGGGCGCAATTTGTCACTGCATTCCTGCTCTTGCTGGCGTTTCCGCCGCTCGAGGCAGGGATCATCATGCAACTGATGGATCGGGTCGCGCATACCAGCTTTTTCATGCCGGTAGGACTCGTGGTAAATGGCGCACCTTTGTCCATCAGCGGCGGCGGCAGCCCGCTTTTGTGGCAACATCTTTTCTGGTTCCTCGCCCATCCGGAAGTGTACGTGCTCATTCTGCCGGGCATGGGCATTGTCGCTGAAATTCTGGCAAACAATTCGCGCAAACCGCTCTGGGGTTACAAATCGCTTGTTTTTTCCGTGCTCACGATCGGCTTTTTGTCGTTCATTGTCTGGGCCCATCACATGTGGCTTACCGGCATGGGCTCGGCCGTGAGCGCATTTTTCCAGACGACCACGCTCATCATCTCGATTCCATCGGTGATCATCCTAAGTGCTTTTTTCATTTCGCTCTGGGGCGGCTCGATCCGCTTTACCGTGCCGATGCTTTTCACGACGGCCTTCCTGCCCATGTTTGGGATCGGCGGTCTTACAGGCATCCCGCTGGCGTTTAACTCGGCTGATCTTTATTTGCATGACACGTACTATGTGATTGCGCATTTCCATTACATCGTGGCACCGGGCACCATCTTCGCGCTCTTCGCGGGGATTTATTACTGGTTCCCGAAAGCGACTGGCCGAAAGATGAATGATTTCTGGGGCAAAGTGCATTTCTGGCCCACGTTCATCTGCATGAACGTCATTTTTCTGCCGATGTTTTTGCA
>QHOK01000139.1 GCA_003218755.1 Verrucomicrobiota bacterium | reverse complement strand
GCGAGATGCTGTCCGCGCTGGCCTTTGTCCTCTGCGCGCTGCCGGGCATCGCTTTGTACCGCGTTTGTACTTCCATCTCGCGCGGCATGAAGGTGATGAAGCACGACATCTACTCGCGAGGCATGACAGAGCCTGCCATCACGACGCTGGCGCTCTTGATCGCGCTCGGCTTTGGATTCACAAGGTTCGCGCCGGAGGCGGCCGCCGTTTCCGGAACCGCGGCTTCGGGAATTGTCGCACTCATATTTGCCTCAAGACTCTTCAGCGGTGTGACAGCGCGCGACACCGTCTCCATTTGGAGCGAAGCAAAACCATTGCTCGCCTACGGCGCTCCCATCAGTGTTTATCAGATGTTTAACGCGTTCATCCTGCGGCTGGACGTGATCATGCTGGGATGGTTCATCGGCCGCGCTCCCGGGGTGACCCTCGCCACGGTTGGCGTTTATAGTGCCGTGGTTGGGCTTGCGGGCGGCCTACGCAAGGTCAACCAAGCGTTCAATCCGATCTTTGCCCCAGTCGTTGCCGGCATGACTGCAACCGGCGATCAGCAACGCGCCGCCGCCACCTATGCTCGTCTAGCCGAGTGGATGCTCTGGATCTTGTTACCACTGGTCGCCGTCATGACGCTCGCCGGATCGGTGATCTTACTGATCTACGGTCCAGCGTTTTGGCAAGGCGGCGCCTGGTTGGGGATCGTTGGAATCGCTTGTGCCACGAACGCGTTTGTGTCGTTGGGTGAGACCGTAATCATGGTGCAACGCCCGCACTTGAACCTCCTAAATTCTTCGGTCACCTGCGCCATAGCATTCAGCGCAAATCTCTGGCTCATTCCTCGATTTGGAGTGACCGGCGCGGCGTTTGGCATTCTTTTGCCCTACGTAATCCAAGGGATCTTGCGTTACGGCGTGCTGCGGCTGGTCTTTCGATGGCGCAATCCGTGGAGTAGCATCCGTCCACCTATCCTTACCGCAATCATAGCTATTGTCCCAGCGTTGATGTGTCGTTTGTTTCTGGATGGGATCGCTGGACAAGTCATGGCCGGTCTTGTCTTCCTCGCAATTTTCGGCGTTGGATGGTTGCGCCACAGACGCTTGGCTAAACCGGCGTGATGAAGCGGGTCTTTCTCACCGGTGCCAGTTCGGGTATTGGTCTGGCCATTGCAAAGTTACTCGTAGCGCAGGGTTATGAGGTCTGGGGCACATCGCGCAATTTGGAACGCATCCAAAAACTGCCGGGTTTGCATGCGGTCGGGCTCGATCTGACTGATCGACTTTCTATCGAGGAGGCATTTAATACCGCGCTCGCTGATGCTGATCACTTCGACGTCTTGATTAACAACGCCGGGGCTGGTCACTTCGACCCTGCTGAGCTGCTCCCGATGGAATCCATCGCCAGCCAGTTTCAAATCCTTGTTTTCGGTCAAATCCAGTTAATGCAACTCGCACTGCGCCACATGCAAGCGCGCGGAGACGGTTTGGTCATTAACGTCACTTCGTTAGCTTCCCGACTTCCGGTGCCGTTCATGGCGGCTTACAATGCCTCAAAAGCAGCGCTGGCAGCCTTTACGATGTCAATCCAACTCGAGTTAGCCGATTCCCGCGTGCACATCGTTGATCTTCAGCCGGCCGACATTTCCACGGAATTCAACCAGAGCGTGATCAAGACCACCAACATCGATCGCTACAGCACAAAAATCGCGAAAACCTGGAAGATCGTCGAGCGCAACATGAAAAAGGCGCCGAGCCCGCATCTGGTCGCGCGTCATGTTCTCAAACTGATCAACACTGTGCGCCCGCCGCCACGGATAACGGTTGGCGATGTGTTTCAATCAAAAATTGCACCGCTGATTTTCAGATTTCTTCCGCAAGGCGTTCGTCTCTGGGGCCTAAGAAGATATTACAGATTATGACGGGGATCTCCGAAGCTGTAATTTTGATGGCCGGCGAGGGCTCGCGCCTGCGCGATTCGGACAAGGGTATCCTCAAACCCGTCGCGCCGGTGCTTGGTCGCCCCTTGATTTCGTACACTCTGGAGGCCTTAACGTGCGCGGGAATCAAAACCGTCTATTTCGTGGTGGGCTATGAAAGCAAGCGTATGACCGCGCAGGTCAAGCAGTTGATTCCTTCCGGCGTCAGCGCGTCCTTCATCGAAAATCAAGATTGGCAAAAACACAATGGCATCTCGCTTCTTGCTGCCGCCGGGCACGTCGGTGCACCCTTTGTCCTCACCATGAGCGATCATATTTTCGACGGCGCGATCATCGGTCGTCTGCTTGATTCTTTTGATCCCGCTTTCCTCAACCTCGCGGTGGATCGAAAACTCGGTTCCATTTTCGATTTGGAAGATGCGATGAAAATCCGAACCCGCGAAGACAGGATCATCGGCATCGGGAAAAACCTACGGGATTACGATGCGATTGATATCGGCCTGTTCGTTTGCTCGCTGGAAATCTTCGACTATCTCGAGCGAGCAAAATCCGATAGCTCCCGGAACGATTGCAGCCTGGCTGACGGCATTCACTTGATGGCTGGCGATGACAAGGTCCGAGCCATAGACATAGGCGCTGCGTGGTGGCAGGACGTTGATACTCCAGAAATGCTGCAGCATGCAGAGCGACAGCTGGCCGAAGGGATGCAAAGCGCGGTCACCTAAGATGGCGCATCAACGCGATACTCCAAGCGACTGCCCGGCAATTACGATCGCGGCTCGCGCGGCACGATATCGCCGGCACCACTGCCGGCCCTGATCGCAGCGATTGTGCTGAGAACCAGGCTCGCGCCCGCGACAATCGTCCAAAGATGAAGGATCCAGTCAGCCAGGCCGATTAACGCAAGCATAAGAAAAACGAAGACAGCCATGTCGCGTTTAGTCAGCTGAAAGAGCCACCAGACAAACCGGTCGCCGAGATTGAGCAAACCGGAATGCACGATCACTCCACGGTGTCTCGTGTAAAAGGATTCGTGCGACGAGGACGAAGCGACCAACATCTTGCTCTTCCCAGCTCTTAGGAGCAACTCGTTGGCCGTAATCAGGACAGCACACACCATTCCTTCACTCGAACGGTGAAGCCCCAACCCGAGCGCCAGAACGTAGAGCAGGCTTGCCGCAAAATCGCAAAAGTAATCCAGTCGTTCCCCAAACTTTGATTCCAAATTCTTGGCACGTGCGATTTCGCCGTCGCAACCATCAAGGATACTGAACGCTTGAAAAATGGCCGCGCCGATGACGAGGCTGACGTAATCCCCACGTACCAAAAACAGACAGGCGATTAGCGGCAGAGCGAAGATCGATATCGTCCACGCGTTGGGATGGATCGGAAACTGGAGCAGAAACCGCGTTATCCGGCGCGAGATCGGCCGGTTGAAAAACCGTGAAACGAAACCGTCTTGGGGCTTGCTCATCAGGTCAGTGTTCTCTTCAAGCTTCGATATGTCTTGCAGCGCTGTTTTGCAATGTCGTTGCCCGAACATTCATAATAGGTGGAGACAACGAGGAGCGGGAAAATCGAGCATTGGTTCGATGTATTATTCCAAGTGTCATGGTGAATTGCCATTCCTGGCATTTTCAGGTTTCCGGCCAACTGCCACGCGCCTTCGGTTTTGCTTCTGTTGCTCGTGGCTGAAGGCATCGACGGTTTTGCCAAAGGAAGTGTTAATTTCACTATCGGCAAACTCATCGACGAGCTTAAAGCGTTTGAGCGATTTGTAAGGCTCGTGGGCGGACGGCGGAATATTTACGTCTGGATTCTTGCGCTCGGGCTTATCCTCAGCACTGTGGCCGGAGCCTTCAAACTCATCGCTTGGTGGGAAGCCGTCACGGCTGCCGTTCACCTGGCACGCGTGGCCTGGGCACTGTGGGCCCTCCGAACTCAGAGTGCACCCCGCTAGATTCGACACGTCTTCTCCTTTGTCTGGGCCGATCGCTTCCAGCAGGATTAGGAACTAGCCTAGTTGCTTGACACCGCGTCTATGACTGTGATAGGGGGACGAATGCTCGATCTCCGGCAGGTCCCTCGCGTTTTTGACACCAAACCGTGGGCTGCGCACCTGTACGTGACTGAACAGTGCAACTTGGATTGCCATTATTGCAACGAGTTCAACAACTCGATTCCGCATCCGGCCCTGGCCGATCTCAAGAAGTGGATGGACCACATTCGGAACCTCGGCGTCATGCGCCTCGGTCTGCAGGGGGGCGAACCACTTAAGCATCCGGACATTGTGGACGTAGTGCGTTACGCAAAATCCCTCGGTTTTTGCAAGGTGAGCATGTCCACAAACGGGTTTCTCCTGAACCGCCAGCTCCTCGCGGACCTTGAAGGAGCGGGCCTCGATGAACTGCAAATTTCCGTGGACCGGATGACGCCGATCGCGAGCACACGCAAAGCGATGAAGTCGATCGTGCACAAGCTCGACTGGTTCAAAGATTCGAAGGTC
>QHOK01000138.1 GCA_003218755.1 Verrucomicrobiota bacterium | reverse complement strand
ACAGTTCAACCGTCGCGTCATCGGTCTCCCATGAAAAGATTGGCCTGCAGTTTGATAGCCCTTGTCGGCCTAGGCTTGAGCAGCGCGCTCTTCGCTGCCAACTTGGAAGAGGGCCAAATCACGGGCACCGTTGTGGACGCGGAGGCTATAACAATCGATACTGCGAAAGGCGAGCGCTGGTATTTCAATCGCGATCCTGCTTTGTCGGTTAAACTGAAAGTGGGGGAGAGAGTGACGGTGCATTACTACATTACAGGGCGTGGTAAAGTGTATGCCAAAAAGATCGAAAAGGCCCGGCGCGACCGATAAAGCTCGCAAAAAGCGATGAAGGCCAGCGCGAGCGCGTCGCAGTACTCCCTATTGTGAAATTCTCTGGCCGTGATTACACCGGCACCGGTAACCAAAGGTATCTGTCGAACAATTAAGGCCACGGAATGTTCGGACGCCACGGCGGCGCGGGTCCAACGGGACGACCCCGATACACTTCCTCTCGCTCTCGCGTCTAAGGCTTGCCATCGCTTCTGTGTGAAATCGTGACCTTTTCGTGTTGCGAAATGATCTTCTTATTTCCGGAAGCATCCGGTGCGAGCATTTCCGTTTCGGTGGCGGTGCCGGCGACACGCTTTTTCGTAGCCGGGTTACTGACCTCGAATACCACCGCGAAGTTAACATTATAGTTTGACTGCCCCACCAGACGGGACTGAATCACGCCTTTTACTTCCCATTTGACTACCGGCCATTTGTCAAAATATGCCTGCAACTCTTTTCGAACGACATCACTACTAACATTTCCTTTGTCGAGATAGTCCACGTTATCGCCATATAACGACACCAGAGTATCCACATCACGAGCTGACATAGCAGCGACCTGCTTTTGGACAACATCAATGCCATATTGAATATCCGTTTCGGACGGGGGCGTAACATCAGTCGCAACCGGCGCGGGCTCTTTGGAACTGACCTGAGCATTCGTCATTGTTGCAGCTTTGGTTAAGTGCAGCTCCGCTGTTTGCCCGTTGGTAATGAGATAATCCTTTCCCTCGTTGGTATAATAAACTCGCGTTTCATCCGGCGAGGCGCAGAGGCAGGCTGGATGATCATTTTCGCCCAGCGGCTTCAGCCCTTCCAGAAGCTCTTTCCATCGAGTCAGCTCAAACTGTGCGACTTGTCCCATGCCTGAAGCTCTTTGTTCTTTCGGCGGAGACCGCGGCACCTGGAACATGGCACCCCAGCCCGATCCACCCATGCGAAACAATTGCACATAGACGGAATCTTTTACGGGCGCGATGTCGGAGACTCCCATTCCAGACGGCGTAGTGTTCGCTGTTTCGAGGTAGGCTAAGGGCAGATAACGATCAGCCGTGAGTGAGTATGTGCCCTCGTTATTCTCAATCTGACCTGACCACAAATCGCCGATCTCCGAGTAAAAGAATGTGCCATCGGCGGCGAACACAGGCGAGCTAATGGCATCGTGACGCCGCACGTAAACCGAGACGAGCCCGTTCTTGTATAGAAAGAGAGGGCCTCTTTCTCCAGTCCCTGTTACGACAATCGTGTGGCTCTGCGGATCGTAGGCGATGCGCCAGTAGCGGCCGCCTTTAGGCGACCCGCAAACCTTGGTCAGGCGATTACTACCGGGGTCAAAAGTCCAGATGTTCTTTTCTGTGACACAGAACAGCTTGTCACCATCTGACCGGGTAATACCCAGCAACGGTTGTTGTGACGGCAACTGGCTCAGCGAGATTGTCCGACTCGTTTGCTCGGTCAGGTTGATTTCGCGCAACACCTGTTTGTTATCAGCGTTACCGATGGCGTAAACGCGCTGGCCATCGTTGGAGAACACCGCGTCGCCGGCGAGACAACTCCCCGCAACCCAAAAGGCCAGCAGTGCCGCGGCTGCCCTCACAAAAAGCAACCGCGTTAGGCGCTTAGCAGCTGTTCCTCCCGGTACAGGAGGAACTAACGTCTTCATCGCCTCTCTTTTTACACATCCAGCGCGCGAGCACAAGCAAACGCCACGAACGGCATGAAAATCCTGCAGCCGGTTGCCCGAACTGCGTTCGCAAAAACGGCTTTACAACAGGATGCCGTTCTGAACAAAATCGCTTCGCTATGAGCTTGCGCGACTCGCCCTCGCTGCCCTTTGGCGCGGTTCAGCGGCGATTGGGCCGTGGTGCCGATGTCGCCTTCATCTGTCCGGTCGCAGCAACGAACGCCGCTGCGGAGACTTCGGAAAAACCCGTTCGGATCAACCAGAGATGAGCGCATTCAGCCTCGAACGTATAGTAATTCATTTTCGCATGTGATCAGTCTTTCGGCGTCAGCGAGGCCACAAGTTTTTCGAAGCGCGGGTCGCCGCGCAGCGGGTCCCAAAACGGATGTAGCTTAAGGAAGCCGTAAGTCAGGTAATTCGGCGACCGTTCCACTTTTCCTATTTGCTCGATCGCGAGATCCTTCTCGCCTAACCAGGCATAAATCTGTGCCAGATTTACCTCAAAGGCCGAACCATCAAGCGCGTCTTTGGTGATGGGCATGAGGTCGCAGGCGCGTTCGCCTTCGCGGATTGCTTCCTCCTTTCGGCCCAGTCCAGCATCGATCATCCCGAGCACACTGAGAGCGGCGGGAAAATCAGGTTGTTTCGCCAGCGCTTGTTCGACTGCGGCGCGGGCCGCTTGGAACGCCTGGCGCGCTTTTGCAAAGTCCTTTCGCCAAAGCGCGACCGCGCCTTCCCAATAAGCGCGTGGACACATGAAACCATTGAGTAACGTTCCTTCAGGTGGCGTGTGTTCCAATGCTTGAAGGACAGCGGCTTCATTGCGTTCGCACATGGTGGAGAAAACGTCCGCAATATCAGAAATGACTGACGGATCCTCGGCGACGATTCTCGCGAACATTTCCTGCATCGGCCTGACATCGGCGTAAGCGTCGAGTGCCACGGCGGCCCGAGCCATTCGAGTAATGGGGTCGCCCGGGATGATGCTGAGGGCGCGGTCGTATGTTGCGGCCTGCTCCTTGTAACGACGTTGCGCCTGATAAGTGATGGCAAGCTGTTGAAGGATGAGATAATTGCGCGGATCGAGCTCCACAGCGCGCTCCAAGTCGCGCGTCGCTTCGACCCATTGGCCCTGCCGTCGTTTGATGTAACCGCTGTAGGCGTACACATCCGGATTATTCGGCAAGCTCCGCCGAGCGAACGTGAGATCGACCAGCGCTTTCTCGTAATCGCGAAAGGCTCGGTAATAGTAATCTGCCAACGCGAGATGCGCTTCGCCAGATTCCGGCTGCAAGCGTAGCGCCGCTTGCACCGCCGCATTTGCGCGATCAAGCCGCGCCGGGGTGTGATCGAATCCCTGCCAATAAATTGTGGTGTGAATTTTCGCCAATAGGCAAAATGCAGCCAGGAACTGCGGATCGCGGGCGCTTGCTTCATCGAGCAACTCGGCCGCCTTTGGCAGCTTGACCTTGGCGTGGACGGTGTCGGTGGTGTCGGCGTAAAGCGCAAGCGCACGGAGATAAAGATCGTAGGCCACCAGATCCGTGGTTGCCGGTTTATCGAGCGCATGTTTTTCGCTCGGCGAGATCTTTGCCTGGAGTTGATCCACGATTTTTGTCGCGATCTCCGTTTGAATGGCAAAGATATCGGCCAAATCACGATCGTACGTTTGCGCCCAGACGTGAGTGTCGTTGCGTGCGTCAATGAGCTGCGCGTTCACGCGCACTTTGCCCCCCTCGCGCTGAACACTGCCTTCCAGAAGATTGGCAACACCCAAGGCCTCACCGATGGCGCGTGCATTGCGCGTGATCCCGGGCTTGTATTGCATCACCGAGGTTCGGCTGATTACTTTAAGATCAGCAATTCTGGCAAGGTCTGTCAGAATTTCATCCTGCACGCCATCAGCAAAGAAGGCGTTCTGCGGATCCGGACTGAGATTTTGAAAGGGTAGCACGGCGATGCTTTTAACTGGGATGGTCGCGAAATCGTTTGCGCGGCGCTGCTGAAAAACCCAGTAACCGATGCCGAGCACGGCCGCAGCCACGATGGAGGTTGCTACCAGGATACGCTTACGTCCGTCGCGGCTAGCTCTAGCTTGTTCGCGTTTTGCTTGCCTAATCTTCTCAGGAACATCCGTGTTTCCGATGCTGTCGCCGTAAAGGTTGACCAGCGAAATTCGAGCGCCATGCTTTACTTCGCATTCGCCCAACTCGTGTAAATAAGGCCGCCAGCGTGCGTAGTGTTCGAGGTCTTCGGCGACGTGTTTGGAAACCAAAATGTGACCGGCATCGCCGCAATCCATTACTCGTTGCGCCAAGTTGATTCCCGCTCCGGCAACATTCGCCCGATTGTTGAGGTCAGTAACCATATTGACTGGGCCGCTATGGATTCCCATCCGGAGTCG
>QHOK01000106.1 GCA_003218755.1 Verrucomicrobiota bacterium | reverse complement strand
GAATCAAGCGTTCCATCACGCGATCGTAATTTTCCTCAAGGAGAATCAGACGCGACAGTGCAGAGCACTTCTGTCCCTGGTAACCGAACGCGGAATATATGGAATAGCCGACTACTTCACCAACATCAGCGTCGGAGTCCACGATCATCGCATTTTTGCCGCCCATCTCGCAAATGACTCGCTTCAGCTCGCGTTGACCGGGTCGAGTGATACCAGCCGACTCCCAAATTTTTAGTCCCACTTCGCGCGATCCGGTGAACGCGATCATATCGACATCTTTATGATCAACCAGGTGCGCTCCGATCACAGAGCCGTGCCCTGACAGAAAATTCAGGACCCCTGGCGGAACACCCGCTTCCTCGAACACCTGCATCAGCATAGCGCCGCAGATAATCGATTGCTCCGACGGTTTCATGATCACCGCGTTACCCGTTACGACTCCGGCCGAGGCCATTCCGCACAGGATTGCGATCGGAAAATTCCACGGCGCGATCACAAATGCGACGCCTCGGGGCCAGTAATGGTGATAACTTCCTTCGCCGGGAACCTGTTGCGTGAGCTTTGGGCGGCCCAAGCGCCGCATCTGCTGCGCGTAAAAACGGCAAAAATCCACCGCCTCACGAATGTCCGCGTCGGCTTCGTTCCAAGGTTTGCCTACTTCGAAGACTTCAACTGCCGAGAGTTCGTATCGCCGTCGTTCCAAAATGTCGGCGGCGCGCTCTAGCAACCGCGCCCGCTCTTCAACCGGTGTCCGGCTCCACTTGCCAAATGCGTCGCGCGCAGCTTTGACGGCCCGCTCGGCTTCGGCAATCCCGGCTTCCGACCCATAACCGACGATCTCGTCCGGAGCGCTCGGATTCACTGAGGGCGTCAGCTGATCGGTCCAGACCTTTTCACCTCCGATGTAGAGCGGATACTTTTCGCCGAAGCGCTTGCGCACTTCCAGCAGTGCGCTGCGCATCTTGTCCTGGCTGTCTTTGTAAACGAAATTCACAAGCGGTGAGTTTCGGTAAACATCGCCCGGATCGGTGTCAAGCGAAGCGCTGTTTTTGCGATGCTGATCTTGCAGGGGGATCGGACTTTGTAATTTCATCGGGCTCGCTCCATTTGATCTTATTAACTCTCTTGGATCGCGCAGCAATTCTTTTGCCGAGACGTTCTCGGCAAACTTTGCGCGCAGAAACCCTTCATTGGACGTGTTCTCGAGGAGGCGTCGGACCAGATAGGACATGCCGGGAAGCAATTCGCCTACGGGACAATATTCCCGGACACGATAACCCATTTCCACGAGTGCCCGCTTGATCGGGCCGGCCATGCCGTAGAGCAGTTGAAACTCGAAGCGGCTGGGATCCATCCCGAGCTCATCCGCCAGCGCCTGTTCGTGAGCGATGCTGCGGACTAAACCGGACAATCCCAGCTGTTCTGGAGCGATTTCGTCGTTTCGTAATCCCAGTACGCGCCTTTGACCAGCCGGACTGCGAACCGCGTGCCGCGGGCGCGGCCCCACTCGATCAAGTCGCGCAAATCGGCTTCTGAATCTCGCAGATACGCTTGAATAACGATCCCGGCATATGGCCAATCTTTAAACTCGTCCTCGGTCAAAATAGTTTTGAACAGCTCAAGAGTGGTATTTTTGTGCGCGTAACTTTCCATGTCGAAATTGATAAAAGCGCCGAGCTCGCGCGCGCGACGCAGGAGCGGTCGCAGCTTGGGCGCGAGATGGGCAATTGCATCCGCTGGATCCGCCGGATTTATTTGCGAATAGAGCGCAGAAATTTTGACCGACAGATTTACAACTGGAAAGAGCTCCGAATTTTTGCCCAGCGGGTCCGTCCAGCTTTTTGTTTCCCGCGCGAGTTTCTCCAGTAAATCCAGATAACGCGCCGCATATTCATCCGCGTCCGCTTCGCTGACGACGGCTTCTCCCAACAGGTCGACAGTAAAGCCAATTTTTTGCGCACGGCGCTTGCGCAACGTTGGCATAACGTCGTCCGGATTTTTTCCGGCGATAAACTGGCGTGCCATTCCGGAAACGTTCCACCGCAGGATCGGCCCGGTTACCCAGGGAAGGATGCGCGCCAGGCGAACGCCGGCGTTAACAAGCGGCCCGAAGCCGTCATCGGAGAAATACTCGTTGAGATGCTCGATAATTTCGCGTGAGCGGCGCAGCGAGGGCAGAACATCGACAAAGCGAAACAGCTGCACTTTGAACCGCTCGTCACGCATAGAGAGGGTCATCAATCGTTGATAAAATCCCGCCTTGCTGAAAAGTGGCTCTGGATGTTTATCGACCAGTTCGAAGATGCGCCTCCCGCGCCGCTCAATTTCGCTTTGGAGCGTCTTCATTTACGAAATTAGTCTGCGCCTGTGCGTTACGCAAAACGGCACCAGCCGTGCTTCAGGTCACGAAATATTTTGGTAGGCGACACGATCATTTAGCCGCCGGTCTTCGAAATAAAAATGAAACTGCTGCACGCATTTCGAAGAGCAAATCGAATGGGATTTGCCTGGCAGAGTTCGGAGGCCCAGGGCTCTGAGCTGTCAGGCAATCTCTTTGTGCCGATTGATCGGGCGCACAAACTCGCTAAACAAACAGAGCAGATGAGCGACACGCCAGTGGTGTTCTCCCGATTAAATGATTGAACAGATCACGATGACGGCGCATCTGTTACAAGCGAGATGAAGATACTGGAACGACCTTTGCTGTTTGCGGCAATTTTGCTTGCCGGATGCGGAACTACCCGCAACGTGGCAGAGACTTCTTATCATGTGACGCGGGGCGCCGCGGTGGGCTCTTATAAAGTAGCTCGAGCTGTTGCGGTGGGTTCATATCGTGTCGCGAGCGCGCCGGTGCGCTACGCCACGGGAAATAGAGCCGGCGAACCAGTAATGGTTGGAACGACGGAGGCAACGCCATCGGATGTTACCGAGCCCGGCCAGCCTGTTTCATCGCCGCAGCGCCGCCCGAAACTTCAGACTGAGAGCAGTCAAAGCTCATCCAGAACAACTCCGCATGTCGCTCGCAATGAAACAGGCCAGGGAAATCCAAAACCATCATCACCGGCGCGAGGTTCAACCGCTCAGTCGGAATTTCCAACTGCGAAAGCAGTGCCTGATAAGCCCGGATACGTGTTCAGTCCCTTTACGCGCGAAAGGTATGTCGATGTGAGTGGTTACGCGTCCGGGACCAAAGTAAAAGATCCGTGGACCGACAAGATTTTTATCGTTCCGTAGGCTTGGCCGCTCCTATGGCCTGGGCAACGTGGTCCACGTTTGAATAGGAACATCAATACCACGCTTCGCACAGCGAAGCGGCTACAGGCCGCTAATTGCTGTAAAGTTAGGCGAGTGTTAACTACTAACATGAGACTGCCATCGAGACTCGCGCTCTGCTCGATGGTCTGCTGGTCGATCCTCGCGTTAGCACCGCACGGCCTCGGCCAGAGGTATCAAGGAAAACAGCTTGTTAAGGCGGAGCTCCTGGCCGACACAAGCACGATTGTCCCCGGAAAGCCGTTTACTGTCGGCTTACTGCTGCGAATGGCTCCGGGCTGGCATACCTATTGGAAATTCTCCGGTGACGCTGGTCTTCCCACAGAATTGAAATGGAAGCTGCCGCCGGGCTGGAAAATCGGTGACATTCAATGGCCGATTCCACTGAAAACCATCGATCCGGGCGACATTCAAACCTACGGCTACGTGGATGAAGTCCTGCTTATGCAGGAAGTCACGCCGCCGCCGAAAATTGAGAATTCGCCAATCGAACTAGGTGCCGACGCGAGTTGGCTGGTGTGCGAGAAAATCTGCATCCCTGGCAGCGCAACGTTGCAGTTGGAGTTGCCGATATCGGCAACCAGCCAGCCGGCGAACACGGAGCTCTTCGCGCGTTACCGGCGTTTGTTGCCGCAAAACTGGCCGGGAGCGAATGTGGCGGCTGCCGAATGGCGTCGAGCTGGATCCGATCTTCGCCTAAAAGTCACGAGCGAAGCCCTGGCAGATTATCCGGCACTCGAATTTTTTCCGTTGCCGGACCAAGCCACTGTTGTCGGCCATCCAACAATCGAATCACGGAACAAAAATGAAATTGTCTTCCGTATTCCGATTGAGTCGTCAGGCAAAAATTTATCGTCCATCGCAGGCCTGATCGTTTTTTCCGAGCAGCCAAACGGCGAGGACCGCGCGGCGTGGCAGATTGCAGTGCCGTCGACTGTTTCGGCGGCTCGTCCGGCGCCTGCACGTGGCATATTCACTTTCCTGCTCTTCGGTTTTCTTGGCGGCATCATTTTGAATTTGATGCCGTGCGTGTTGCCGGTGATCTCGCTGAAGATTTTTGGATTCATTCAACAAGCTGGTCAAAGCCGGCAGAAGATTTTGCGGAGCGGAGTCGCGTTCACGCTTGGCATTTTCGCGTGGTTCATCGTACTTGCGCTGCTCCTGATTGCGCTGAAAGCCGCGGGACGCGATGTCACCTGGGGCGGATTTCAATTCACCAATCCTTATTTCGTTCTCGGGCTCAGCGTAATTGTCCTCGTGTTCGCCCTGAATCTGTTTGGCGTGTTCGAAATTTCGCTGCCGCAAAGCATGACGCGCGGTTTGCTTTCGACCACTGCGCGCAAAGACGATCTCGGCTCATTTTTCCAAGGAGTGTTCGCGACTGTGCTGGCGACACCGTGCACTGCGCCGTTTCTCGGCACCGCCTTGGGATTCGCGTTTTCACAGTCAGCCGCAATTATCTTGGCCATGTTTATCGCCATTGCCGCCGGCATGAGCGCGCCTTATTTGCTTCTAAGTGCTCAACCTGCCTGGCTGCGGTTTCTGCCAAAGCCCGGTCCGTGGATGCTGCATGTGAAACAATTCATGGGCTTTCTGCTGCTGGCCACGCTGCTCTTTCTTCTTTATGTGCTCGGTGCCCAGCGAGGTCTGGAAGGAGCGATCTGGGCGAGCTGCTTCCTCTTGGTAATCAGTGTCGCGTGCTGGATGAAAGGCGCGTTCGTTGTGCCAACAGCATCGGCAGCGAAGCGAAATGTCGTGATCTTCCTCATGCTCGTGCTCGTGTTCGCGAGTGGCATTTATTTCATCGGCGATAAATTTCACTCCGCGAATATTGCTTCCGCGGATTCACGACTCCGAGGCGACTGGCAGGCGTTCACACCCGAGCGTTTGCAAGCGGAACTGGAGCAAGGCCGCACTGTTTTTGTCGATTTCACGGCTGCATGGTGTCTCACTTGCAAATTCAATGAAGCCAGTGTGCTTGAGAGCGCCGAGGTACGAGAGGCGTTCCAACGTCATGCCATCGTGAAACTGAAAGCTGATTGGACCAATGGCGATCCGGTGATCACGAAATTATTGCAGCAATTTGGCCGACCCGGTGTGCCGCTATACGTGCTCTACCCCGGGAAAAACGAAGAACCAATCGTTTTTCCGGAACTGCTCACCAAAGGCATGGTCTTGGACAAACTCGAAACCATCTCGCGCACAGTCGCGTCACAATAATTAGGGGAATGCCTCGGATTTTTGTGAGTAGCGTGGTGAACGCGCCGCCGGAAAAACTCTGGGCGACAATCCGACGGTTTGACGCAGTTGCCGAGTGGCTTCCGTTTGTGAGATCAAGCCCAATCGAAGATGGCGGAGATCCAACGCGCATGGGATGCGTCCGCGTTTTGACTCAGACGGATGGAGAGGTGTTTCGCGAGGTCCTCGTTGCGCTCTCAGATGCCGAGCGTTTCTATTCGTATACTTTCGTGAGCTCGCCAGTTCCCGTTCATAACCATTGCACCACGCTGAGAGTGTTGCCGATTACTGATGGCGACCGATCCTATGTTGAATGGTCTTCGAGATTTGAAATCGACCCTCAATACGAGGCGCAGCTCGTCGATTTGATGAATCGGAATTTTCTCGCCGGGCTTCGTGCCCTGGCCGAAAAGTTCCAGTGAGCACGAGCTGCGTCTGGTTGAAATTTCTTCGGCGCGTTGCGAATGTGTTACTCGCCAGAAAATTGAACCATCTCAGAAAGTATGTTTCTAACCAATCTATGAACACGAAAATATTGTTATCCGTTGTCACATCATTAATTGCTTCTGCAGTCTATGCTTTCGATCCGCCTCCGGTGGGCAGCGCGGCGCCGGATTTTTCGCTGCCCGACGCAAAAGGCGGCACGCACTCGCTTTCCCAATACAAGGGCAAATATGTCGTGCTCGAATGGTTTAACCCGGAATGTCCGTTCGTGAAGAAGCACTACGGCAGCGGCAACATGCAAAAATTGCAGGATCAATATACGAGCAAAGGAGTTGTCTGGCTGACCATTGATTCCAACGCGCCCGGCACGGAAGGCAATATCACGCCGGAACAGGCGCAGAAGATCGCTGAATCTTGGAAGACGCATCAGACCGCGTTGCTTCTCGATCCGGAAGGCAAAGCGGGGCGCGCGTACGGCGCCAAGAATACGCCCGACATGGTCATCATTAATCCGGACGGAAAAATTGCCTATGAAGGCGCCATCGACAGCAAAGCAAGTCCAAATCCAGCCGACATTCCAAGCTCAACCAACTACGTCAAGGTCGCCTTGGATGAGTCGCTATCCGGCAAGCCGATCAGCACGCCACAAACAAAGCCGTACGGTTGTTCGGTTAAATATAAATGAGGCTGTAGCGGTCGCTGACCTCAGCGACTTTCGAAACATTTCAAAGCGGCGGTCGAATCCGACCGCCGCTTTTGTTTGCTCGTGAGGTGATCAAAAGCGATGCGAGGACGCATCGCACTCCAGAGCACTGCGTGCAAAATGTACGCCAGACGTCGTGTCGCTTACTGAGCGGCGCGCTGATTCCACCGCCTCGAGGATTTTTACAAACTACATGGTCTTCGCTGGCGACCACAACTGGTTTCATCTTTAACAATCTCCAGCAGTTTCCCGGAGACGTTTCAAACTGATGCTACAAACCTGAGTCTCGGCTCGAGTAACGCCGCAATAGCACGCGCAACAGGGGCATCGGCGTTAGTCGAGTCAGAAGCATTGCAACCTTCATTGCAAATCCAGAAATGACGATCGGTCTATCTGCCTCAAGCCCCTTTATCGCGTCTCGCACGACTTGTTCGACTGGAACAACAACGAATTTCGGCCCAATCTCCGGCCGAGCGTTCGGGCGCTTGGCGACTTGTTGAAATTCCGTTCGAACAGGACCGGGACACAAAGCGCATACGGTTACGCCTGTTCCATGGAGTTCGGCTCGAAGCGCTTCAGAGAAACTTGTAACATAAGCCTTGGTTGCCGCGTAAACGCTAGAACCAGGCACCGGAAGAAACCCAGCCGACGAACTGACGTTTAGAATGCCGCCGCGACGTTTCGCGATCATTTGTGGAAGGAGGTGGCGGGTGAGTGAAGTTAGCGCCAGCGCGTTGATCAGCAGCAATTGCTCGTTGCGGACGGGATCGCTCGTCGCAAAGGCACCGCTATCGCCGAGTCCGGCGTTATTGACTAACAGATCCACATCCACCTTGTCATGCGCGAGCGACTCGATCAGCAATCCAATTTGCGCTTTGTCGGCAAGGTCTACGACGCGAACGTGGACATCCAGATTTGGATTCCGGTTTAGTAACTCCTCTCGTAACTGACCTAAACGTTCGCTCCGTCTTGCCACGAGAATAATTGATCGCGCGCGGTCGGCGAGTTGCCGCGCAAATTCGCAGCCAATGCCGGCGGAAGCTCCGGTGATGAGAGCGTTACAGCCGTCGAGTTTCACGTCAGATTGTGGCCGAGGCCGTTGACTCTCGGCTTACTGAGCCGGCTAGGTTTGTGCCTGCCGCGGTCAGCGCGCGGCGCTACAACATCGCTGTAAGCTCGCAAACGCAAGCTTGTCACCTCGCGTTTTGTCAATGGCCGCCAATGCCCGCGCCGCAAATCGGCAAGCCGAAGATTTCCGAACCGAACTCGGACAAGATGTTTAACGCGGTACCCAGCAGCTTCGAACATGCGGCGAATCTGCCGATTGATTCCCTGTCGTAGCACAACGCGCAAATGCGTGGGTGAGACAGAGTGGAGTCGCGCGATTTTGGCGCGCTGGCCGTCGAGAAAAATTCCGCGCAGCAATTTCGGTGCGAGCGCAGGGTCCCACGGCCGATCCAGTGTCACCTCATATTCTTTGTCGATCTTGTAACGTGGGTGGGTAAGCCGCTGCGCCAGGTCGCCATCATTTGTCAGAAGCAGCAGACCTTCAGTTTGCGCGTCCAGACGTCCGATGTTGAAGAGGCGAGAAAATTTTTGTGGAAGCAGATTAAAGACAGTGTTGCGCGCGTGCGGATCTTTTCGGGTTGAAACAAATCCCGCGGGCTTGTGCAACATGATGGTAAGGGTGGGAGCGGCGCGAACAAGTTTGCCGTCGACTTTCACGTGGTCGTGTGCGCCCGGCTGTGCGCTGAAGTTGGTGCAGATTTTACCGTTGATGGTGACGCGACCCGCCGCGATCAATTCATCACAATGTCGCCGCGATGCGACGCCGGCACCGGCGAGGAAGCGGTTCAAGCGCATCAGGATCGTTGAAGGGTTAAAGGGTTAAACCGGACCCCGCTTCAACACTGCAACCGTTTAACGCTTTAACGCGCCTAAACGTCCGGCTTCGTTTTGGGCAGGCCAATGACTTTACTATCTTTTTTCCATTGGCCGCGCTTCTTCAGAAGCTCGACGCGCTCGAAGCGTTTTAGCACATTCCGCCTGGCGGCGATGGTGCTCGCCCCTTTTAAACTGCGATGCTGCGACATAAATACAGTTGAACAGTTAAACCGTTGAAGCGGCAAAGCTAGCGCCCGCGCCAGATTTTTCAAACGCTCGGCAGCAGTAAAACGTCACGTCGGTAAGAAAGAGAAAAGCTCTCGATTAGTCTTGTATTTTTCAGAGCTGATTACCAAGCACTACATATGTGCTCGATGTGGTGACTTGGTGATAAATGTGAAAGCGGCTGGTCAGTAGCCGTTTCCAGTAATCCACCCGGCTTTGCTCCACAATGAGATAAACCGCATCGGGTTCAGCCCATTTCTCCAACACCGCCTCTTCATTCACGAAAATATCGATCGGTGCTCTGCCGATCGGGGCCGCTTTCTGGCGGTTTTGATTAACAAGAAGGAATTTCCGGTTCAGATAAAAAATAAGGCTGCTGCTGTCGTCGAGCGGCCCTTCAAAAATCGCATCGCCGCCTGCATCGAGGCGCGGATTTAGATATCGCGCTACATTGGCGAGTGAGAAGTAAGGCGCGGTTCTCGCGACCCCTTCGATCATGCTAAGCCCCCCTGGAACCATAGCTGCAGCCAACGTAACGGCAGCGAGTTTCTCGTGCCGTTTGATGCCGTCCAGCGCGCGTCCATTGTCCCCCAGTTTCCGTTCAAAGCGCGCGCAGCGCCGGCAAGAAAGAATGCCGCTGTGACACTTAGGATTCCGGTCAGCCCTACTCCGATTGCACCTGCCGCGCGCAACTTCTGCGGCATCCGGTCCCATACAGCCGCTGCCCAGAGCGCAACCGGGCTCCACATAGTCATCGAATAATAATCCTGCCGTTGACCCAGAAAAAGCAGAGGCACAAACACAACGGCCATCCAGCAGAGCGGCAATGCATCGGCGAAATTAATTTCATGCGGCCGCATCACCCGGCGCCAGGCAAAAAGCACACCTGGGAGCAGTGCAACGGACCACGGAAACCACCAGGCCAAATGCATGAGGAGAAATTGGTACGCAGGCATGCCCTTGTAATCATGTGTCTCATCGGTGAGCCCGCGCAGATGACCCCACCATTCGGTACTGATCTGATACCGAAAATAACCCGGGAAATGCCATTCCGCCCAAATATGCCAGGGAGCAACAATCAAAAGAAAGATTGCCACATATTCCCACCGCAAAAGCGCGCGATACCGAAGCCGTGCTTCGCGATAGAAAATTGACAACAATACAAGAATCGCCGCCGGATAAAGGACGCCGAGCAAACCTTTGCTCAAGCATGCGAAGGCCGAGCAAATCCAAAAGCCGGTGAACCAGGCGCGCCGATGCCGCCGGCGCTGGTAACCGCACATAGCACAGAAAATCGCGCCCGCGATGAACGCGCTGACCAGCGGTTCGGGCATGACAATGCGCGCGAGCAGAAAGGTGCCGCAGAAGCTAAGATAAATCAGGCCGGCAATGAAGCCGCGCCAGTAATCGGTGAGCTTTTCCCCAATCAGAAAAATCAGGGCAACCGTGGCGACCACCGCAACCGCGACCGGGAGGCGGGCAGCTGCGGGGTTTATGCCAAAGAGCTCGAAGGAAGCAATAATTAGCCAGTAGAGCAGCGGGGGCTTTTGCAGACGCGGGATGCCGTCGTTCGTTGGCAGGAGCCATTGATGGGATTCGACCATCTCGCGCGCGGCTCCCGCATATTGCCCTTCTGTCTGGCTGTACAGATCGCCGCTGCCTATCGTCGCTACGTGCAACAACGCCGCTAACGCTATTAGAATCGCGAACAATGCGTGACGCGTCGGCGGCGGAGGGAGCGCCGGCGGCTCGAGCAGAGTTTCTTCGAGGCTTAAGCTTCGGGTGGCTGCAGTCATTGAATGGATTCTTCGCCGGAAACAATTCCGATTTGACATTCGCCTTTGGGATACTGCACGGAATCGCCCTTGCGGTATTCTTGCCAGTGATCGGGCAAACGCAGCAGTTTCCCCGTTGGCATCTCGATCAGCGCGAGCATCTGACGGCATTGCGCAATCAACATGTTGTCCTTCGGTCGTGTGATCCGAAATCCGCACCAGAACCGCGCGCGTTCCACCTGATCGAGCCAGCCCTCAATCACCAGCCGATCCCCGAGTTTGGCCGCGCGACGATAATCAATCTCCGTGCGCACCACCACGGGATATGTTTGTTTTTCGGCCATTTCTGCGAGGCGGAGGCCGAGTTCCTCGGCCAGATGTGTGCGCGCGATCTCGATGAAGCGCAGATACGCGATGTTAGAAACCACGCCTCCGCAGTCGGTATCGAAAAACATCACCTGCACGTCCGTGCGGATTCGAGGGGCAGTCATAGCACGTTTTTAAGTTATCAAATTTGAAGTTTCTCGCCCAGAATCGAAAGCACTGCATCGGCCGCTTCCTGGGCGCTGACCGCCTTCATGCAGCGGAAATCAATTGGGCATTCGCGGAGAAAACAGGGGCTACATTCGACATGATGTCGAAGGACAATGTGGCCGTTGCCGAGCGGCCCGGTCAGGCGCGGCTCAGTGGAACCAAAAATAGCGACTACGGGCACGCCGAGCAGAGCGGCCAGATGCATCGTGCCGGTATCGTTCGTGAGCAGTAAGCGGCATTCCCGCAGTTCGTTGATAAGTTGATCGAGTGTGGTACGGCCAATCCGATTCACGCAATGATCGCCGATTGCAGCCGCGATCTGATCGCCTATTGCGGCGTCATTCTTCATTCCGAACAAGATCCATTGCGCCGATGATTGCGCGCTAATCTTTGTGGCTGCTTCCGCGAAGCACTCAGGCAACCATCGTTTAGCCGGGCCGTACTCTGCGCCGGGAGAGAGCCCGATTTTCAGCGGTTGATGGGCGACCGCAGTTTGGATATCGGATGTTGAATCTAGGATCGTGGACGTTTCTGCTCCGCATTCGCGCGCGATACGCAGAAACCGAAGCGAATGATGTTCCGGCGGAGCTGGTTTTCGCGTCTCGGACACGGTTTGGTTCAGCAGCCATCTCCTCCAGTGCCCGTAATAACCGATCCTGCGCGGAATTCGGCTCAGCCAGGATTCGAGCGCAACACGCAACGAATTTGGAAAGAGAATAGCAACGTCGAATGCCAGTTGCCGCTTAAGCAACGAGACAGCCGGAAGCAGGGAACCGTTTGGCAAAGAAATGATCGCGTCCACTTCAGGAACGAGCTTCCACATCGGCGCAATCTTGTCCGGCGCGGCGATCGTGACTTGAGCGTCGGGACGCCCATTCTTGATCGCGCGGACCGTGGGCACGCTCATCACGGCGTCACCCAACCAGTTGCTCGAACGAATGAGAATTCGAAACGGTTTTAGGGCATGAGCTGAGGTTCCCGGCGGCAGATAGACGCCGCGTTTATATCGCGCAAGAAGGAAATTCGGCTGGGGCGTTTTCCAACGATTGTGCACCCAAAACCAATCTTCCGGTGCCACGCGAATCTGTTGTTCGATGACTTCATTGATCATCGAAGTCAGGGCTGCAACGGAAGCGCCGCGCTGGTCAAAGCGCTCGGTGAATACCATGCGCCAGCGCGGCGAAGTGGACGCCAGTCTTCCAAAAAACGGCGTCCAAAGCCCATGGTCACCGGCATGTTGGTCGGACAATACACCCACACCGCCTCCCGAGCGCAGCAATTCGATCACCGGCTCAAATCCAGCCTGGCGATCGAATAATTCCAACCCCGTTTGGCTGCGTGTCCGCCGCACATGCTCGTCAATGAAACGATTGCCAAGTTTCTGATAAACGCTCGCGTTTCGCACGAAGCCGACAAACCTAGGCATCAATTGCGCGAATAACTCCCACGTTCCCAGATGACTCAAGACGAGCACGACCGGAACGCCTGCGCGAAATCGGCTGGCCATGGATTCGATGTTTTCGATTTTGACCCGTTGGAGGATTTTGTCCGGCGACATTCGCATCAGTTTTGCGCTGCAAAGCAGATTAGCGCCAAGGCGCTGAAAATGCCGGCGCACAAGGCGGCGCAATTCGCGCGGCGACTTTTCATCGGCAAACGCAATAGCAACATTGCGCTGTGCCAGGCGCCGATATTTCCCGGAAAGGACCCAGGCACAAAAGCCAAGGAACTGGCCAAGAGCAAACAGAAACCGCAATGGCAGCGCGGAGGCAATGGCCGACCCCGCGCGATAAAGAAGGTAAACGACAAAGTCGAGCATTGCGGAACTGGCAATATCGCAGGGGTGGCGCGGCAGGGTAGATTTGCCTGCGGGTTGCTTCAACCAATATAATGTGAGCGGTGTTGCCAGCCTTCTCCCATTCTTGTGATTCCGATTTCGCGCGCACTCTCTCGCGGAAGTTCGAGCATGGCCAATTTCTCATCGTCGGAGCCAACCCTCAGAAACTGGAATCCCAATTTGCTGAAGCGGAAAGAGAAGCTGACGTGTGGTCTCATGAGGAGCTCGCTTCGAAGCTGAGTCAGGACACAGGCAAAGCCCGCTTTGAGACCGCGGTTTGGTTTTATCCTTCGGGAACAAACGACGACGAACGCGTGGCGGAAGGGCTCTCGCGGTGTGCAAACGTCATTGTGCTAATGCCCGGTGCCGGCGCTGACCCTGCTAGGCGGCGTCTCGAACTTGTGCAGTGTTTCGGCCGTTTTGGATTCGTCCCCGACTACGAATGCGACTTGGTCGACTTGGATCCGGGAGCCGTATGCCTTCGGCACCTGCCGAGGGAAGCAGCTGGAGTTGCGGTGAACGCTGTGGAGATGGCTTTTGCCAGACTCAATAGCGAGCTGGGCGCTTTGCGGCGAACACTTGAAATCCGCGGCTCCGAATTGGAAGGGGCACACCACCATATCGCTTCACTGGAGGAAAAACTGCTCAAACTAAAAGAATACCGGCGCGAACTAAAGTTGTTAAAAGAGCAGAAACGAAAGCTGCGCAAATCGATCGAGCGCAGAGTCGGTCAGGTACTGCTCGCGCCCTATCGTCTTCTCGAAAAGCTGGCGAAAACAGTCTGGAGAAAGCTTCATCAAAAGGGACGAAAGCCCATGGGTTCCACTGCACGAAGCGAATACCAGAAGTGGCTCGAGCAACACTGTGCGAGTGTGCAGGATCTCAAGCGGATGCGGAATGAGGCGCGCGCGTTCGCCTCACAGCCGCTGATCAGTGTTATCACACCAGTTTTTGATACGCCTGTGCAACGGCTTGAGGAAGCCGTTGAATCAGTGCTCGCACAAGCATAAAGCCTCGGAAAGCATGAAGGAATTTCGGCAGCGTTGAACCAGGCAATCGCACTCGCCCGCGGGAAGTGGGTCGCTTTTTTCGATCATGACGACATCCTCGAGCCGGATGCGCTTTTCCACATTGCGAAACTCCTGCAGATGCATCCCGATGCCGATTTGATGTATTCCGACGAAGACAAGCTCGCCGATGATGGTTTTGAGGCACCTGTGTTTAAGCCAGATTGGTCGCCCGATTTTTTTCTCTCCTGTAATTATCTAGGTCATTTGACCGCAGTGCGGCGGGAGGTTCTGGAGCAAACTGGTGGGTTCCGTTCACAATTCGACAGCGCACAGGATTACGATCTCTTCTTTCGCGTGATCGAGCAGACCGACAGGATTCATCATATTCCGCGTGTCCTGTATCATTGGCGGCGGAGTGAAAGCTCCAGCGCCATCAGCGTCCGGCAAAAACCGGGACAGCTCGAAGCGTCGCGGCTCGCGATCGAAGATCACCTGAGGCGTAGCGGCGAGCCGGCGCATGTTGCTGTGGACTGGCGCACCCACGCCTTCTGTATCAGACGGGACTTGTTGGAAACGAGAAAGATTTCTGTCATCGTTCCGAATTGCTACGACCCGGAGTCCCTGGAGCGGTGCATCGAAAGCCTAACCAGTAAAACAAGCTACCCGAACTACGAGATTGTCATCGTCCAGACCGACGGCAAATCCACGGGCGCGCCCTCTTATTTTTCGCGGTTCCCGCATCGTTTGCTGCATTTCTCAGGCGGGGCCAATGATTCCGCAGGCAAAAACTATGCGGTCAACCAAACAGGTAGTCCATGGCTTCTCTTGTTGGATGACGCCATGGAAGTAATCGATCCAGGCTGGCTAACGATTATGGCTGAGCATATCCAGCGACCGGAGGTCGGCGCGGTAGGCGCACGGCTGCTGAGCCCGAGCGGCACGGTTGAGCACGCGGGGATTGTGGTGGGCGTCAATGCGATCGCGCAGCCAGCTTTTCGCGGGTTCCCGGCGGAACATCCGGGGGCCAACCGCCAGCTACGGGTGACGCGCAATTGCACCGCGGTGTCGAGCGCGTGCATGCTTACGCGTCGCGAGATTCTTCAGCAGGTTGGTGGATTTGACGAAAGCCTCTCAAGCGCGCTCGCCGATGTCGATCTTTGCCTCAAAATCCGACGCGCCGGTTACCGGATTGTTTACACTCCTTTTGCAAAACTTTTTTGGCATGACACGCATCCTGACGAAATCGACATGACTGGCGAGGCGGTTATGCACCAGCGTTGGGCTGGTGTTTTGCAGAGCGATCCTTATTACAATCCAAATCTTTCTCGCGAACGTGCCGATTTCTCGCTAGGCAAATAGAAGCATCAGGTGAATTCGAAAATGACGAAGCGCGAAGAAAATCTCTGGCAGGGCATCGACCCCAGTGTTCGAGACGCACTCAACCCCCGCGAGTATCGCACCGCACCTTTTGCTCAGGAGCTTTCGCAAGAAGGCTTAGACGCCGGCGAACTTGTCGCCGCGGACCGGAACCAGCGCGATATTAAGGAAGCCTGGATCCCGGGCGTGGAAGTTTTTCCCCGTAAGGTTCACGCGCAGCGTCACCGCGGATTCTTTGGCGAATTTGTCCGGCGAGACGAAGGTATCCTCGCTCGGATTGGCCTGTGGCCAAAGCAGTGGTCGGCTGCGCGGATGTTTGCAAACACGGCAAAAGGTTTCCATGTGCATCCCCCGAGCGTCCCAAAAGACGGCGTTGCGGCCGATTGGTTGCGACGCGTGTTTGTCGATGAATTGGAGAACTACTCGCTGCGTCGTTACGACGACGAGCAATGGGACGTGATGTGTTTTCTGCAGGGGCGCGTTGAGATAATTTTGTGCGACATCCGCGCTGGGTTTCCGCGGCGAGTAATGCGATTATTTGTCGATGGCGATAATCATCGTAGCGACAACAACGTCGGGATCGTAATTCCACCGGGCGTGGCGCACGCGATTCGTGCTGAAGGCGCGGAAGACGTGATCATGGTTTATGGAACAAGCACTCCTTTTCATCACGAATTCGAGGGGCGCATCGCAAGTGAAGTCGAGAGTGCGGAGCTGCCCGAGGGGTGGCGGGAATTTTTGAAGTGACGAGTGATGACTGACAAGTAGGCTCGCCTCGCGAATTCCTCTCGTCACTCGTCACTTTGTCACTGATCACTATTGCCCATGAAGCGAAGCTTCGATCCGGCCGTGCTGGAAATGATGGATCGGCCGCAGCCGGTTTCGGCTGAATTGGAACGCGATCTGGAACGTCTTCGGCAACTCAACCGCTGGTTCGGCAGCTATCGTCTTGTTTTGGGTTTTATGCGCCGCTGGATTCAGCCGGGTGCTCGTGCCCGCATTCTCGATCTTGCCACCGGCTCCGGCGACATTCCGCGATTGATTGCTGACTACGCTCGCGAGATTCGCGCGGAGGTCGAGATCCACGGTTTAGATCGACAAGCTGCGACACTGGACGTTGCTAGGAAACTCAGCATCGGCTACCCGGAAATTCAGTACCGCGAAGCCGATATTCTCGAATGCAATTTCGTGGAAGCATACGACATCGCACTCTGCACGCTTGCGCTTCATCATTTCACTGATGAAGACGCTGTAATGGTGTTGCGACGATGTCGCGAATTATCCCGGAGATTTGTTTTAGTGTCGGACTTGCGCCGGGGATTGCTGCTTCAGAGTGGCGTTTATCTTTTGACTGCGCTGATTTTTCGTGAACCGATGACGCGTCATGACGCCCGACTCTCTGCGGTGCGCGCATTTTCATTTGCCGAAATGCGCGACCTCGCGCTGCGCGCCGGCTGGAAGGATTTTGGCCGCAGAAAATTTCGATTCGCGCGGCAGGCCATCTGGGTCGAAGTGGCGTGACCTTGTCCCGCTCGTCATTGCCAGCGAGAGCCGCTGCCAAACTGTAGCTTTATGTGAAGGTCTGGAGGAATCTCTGCAAATCATTTCCACCATCAACTTCTGTGTCGGCGATGCGAATCATTACTACGATTCCTGAAGCGCAATCACTGCCGCGTTCAAATCGACTGGTGGTGGTGCCCACGATGGGAGCGCTGCACAAGGCGCATGCTGAATTGATTCGAGTGGCGCGCAAACACGCCGGCCGGGATGGCGAGGTGGCCGTGAGCATCTTCGTAAATCCGCTGCAGTTTGAACCGGGAAGCGATTACGAGCGGTACCCGCGCTCCGAAAAAGCTGATGAGGAATTTTGTCGAAAGGCCGGTATCGATTTCTTGTTCCGTCCCAGTGCCGCGGAAATGTATGCCGACGATCGTTCGGTGTTCGTCGACGAATCCTTTCTTTCGAACGTGTTGGAGGGCAAGTCGCGCCCCGGACATTTTCGCGGTGTTTGTACGGTGGTCGCGAAGTTGTTCAATATTCTTGCAGCGGACGCTGCCGTATTTGGCGAGAAGGATTTTCAGCAACTGGCGATCGTTCGCCGCATGGTGCGCGATCTCAATTTTAAGGTTGAAATCATTGGCGTGCCCACGGTGCGAGAAGAAGACGGGCTGGCGTGCAGTTCGCGAAATCAATATTTGAATTTGGAAGAACGGAAAGAGGCAGCAGTTTTATACAAGGCGCTGCGCGCCGCGGTAAACGGCGGCAAGAAATCCGCCGCAGATGTTGTCGCTGTTGCTAGGAAGGTAATCGCGGAAGCGCCGCTGGCGCGGATTGATTATGTTGAGCTTGTCAGCGCGGAAACTTTGCGACCCATTCAAATGGCTGGACCGAATTCGGTGCTCGTGCTGGCGGTGTTCTTTGGCAAGACTCGTTTGATAGATAACATCTGTTTGAGATGAAGGAGCATGTCGTGACGCAGACAATCCTGCCTGCGTGTTTGAGCATGCAACCCCACCAGGCAAGATTGCCTGCTTCACCGTCATGAAAGATTACGATTTCGCGGTGATCGGCAGCGGCATTGCCGGTCTTAGCTTTGCATTGAAAGCGGCAAAGCACGGGTCGGTCGTGGTTATCACGAAACGCACAGGCACCGATACAAACACCGCGTGGGCGCAGGGCGGGATTGCGTGCGTGACCAGCGATGAAGACTCATTCGAGCTGCACGTGCGCGATACGCTTGCGGCCGGCGCCGGCCTTTGTAACGAAGCGGTGGTGCGCACGGTTGTAACCGAGGGTCCGCAGCGCATCCGTGAGCTGGCAGAGCTCGGCCTGCAATTCGATGAGCGCGAGATCTGTGGACATCGTGAGCTTGATCTGGGCAAAGAAGGCGGCCACTCGAAGCGTCGCGTGCTGCATGTGCGGGACGCAACCGGCAAAGAAATCGAGGATACTTTGCTACGCGAACTTTCCAGGCAATCGAATGTCGAGCTCTTAGAAAATCACACGGCGGTGGATTTGATCACCGCAGCAAAGCTCGGTTTCGCAACAGAAAACCGTTGCCTTGGGGTCTACGTTCTGGATGAAAAAACTGGAGAGGTAGAAACTATCCGGTCAGATCGGATCGTGCTTGCGACCGGCGGTTGCGGCAAAGTTTATTTGTATACAACTAATCCAGACATCGCGACTGGAGACGGCGTGGCGATGGCGTGGCGCGCAGGCGTGGAGATCGCAAACATGGAGTTCATCCAATTTCATCCTACCTGTCTGTTTCATGCCGAAGCGAAGTCATTTCTGATTTCCGAAGCAGTGCGTGGTGAAGGCGGTATTTTGCGCAATCACCGCGGCGAAGATTTTATGAAGCGCTACGATCCGCGTGGGTCACTTGCGCCGCGAGACATCGTGGCCCGTGCCATCGACGCGGAGATCAAGCGCTCAGGGGCGAAATGCGTGTTTTTAGACATTACGCACAAACCGCCGGAATTCATTCGTAAGCGTTTCCCGCATATTTACCAGACATGTCTGCGCTTCGGCATGGACATGTCGAAGCAGCCCATCCCCGTTGTGCCAGCTGCGCATTATCAATGTGGCGGAATCAAAACCGATCTGAACGGTGCGACCAGTTTGCCCGGGCTATACGCGATTGGCGAAGTCGCCTGCACGGGGATGCACGGAGCGAACCGGCTTGCGAGCAATTCGCTACTGGAAGGTTTGGTGGTGGCGCACCAAGCCGCGGCCGCGGCTGTGCAAATGCGATCCGCTGCAAAACCAAAAATCGCGTTGCCTGAATGGCAATCAGGAAAGGTGCAGGACGTGGATGAGCTGGTGGTGATTTATCACAACTGGGATGAGATCAGACGCCTGATGTGGGATTACGTAGGAATCGTGCGCACCGATAAGCGGCTCCAGCGCGCCAGCGCACGGCTGCGAAACCTTCAGCGCGAAATTCGCGAGTTTTATTGGAATTTCAAAGTATCGGTTGATCTGCTCGAATTGCGTAATCTCGCGGCGGTAGCAGCCTTGATCGTCGATTCGGCGCTGTGTCGCAAAGAAAGCCGCGGTCTCCACTACACGCTCGATTACCCACAGGCGAACGATGAGGAATTCAGGCGCGACACGGTGCTCAGCCGCGGTTGAGGGCGCCTAAATCCTTCAAATCGGAATGATCCTCCAAGTCATTAGACACCGAAAATTCGGCTTGCCTGAAAGCGGGGAATCGAATAGAAGGTGGCGGCGTTTGGAGATGAAAAGGTTTCTTGCGGTTTGTTTGAGTCTGGGGATGACGGGTGCGGCCCAAGCCGACGAACAGTCCACTTCGCCCTACGCGACTGCGGCAGATTTTGCCAAGTACGCAATGAAACTGCGGGAGGAGGCATTGCTGAAGGTGGAACCACAAGTTTTTATCCCCACGAGTTCACGCCCGGCAATCCAGCGTTACCCGTGGAAAACGAACATCGTCACCACCGTTTTTTGGGTTGGAGAAGAAGCAGGAGGGAACAACCCTGTCCCTAACTATAGAAGCTCATGGGACTTGGATTGGACGCGCAATTATGGTGGGACCGACAATCCGGAACCAGGCGCGCGCCGGAATTACATTCCTATAGCTTTCATTCCCAAGCAGAATCCGTTCTACTGTGCGCTGCCGTACAACGATGTCACGCACGGCCAGTTCAAGCCGGAAGCGCCGCTCGTGATTCCATGGTTCAAACAAGATTACAGCGGGCCGGGACAGTCCGTGTGCCGAAATCACTGGCTGGCGATTCGCAAAGGGAATCGCACTTGCTATGCGCAATGGGAAGATTGCGGCCCATTCCGCACTGACCATTTTCAGTATGTATTTGGAAATGAGCGTCCCAAGCCGAATCTTAATCATGGCGCCGGGCTAGATGTTTCTCCGGCTGTGCGCGATTATCTGGGACTGGCGCCGACCGACGTGACCGATTGGCAATTCGTCGAAGTACGTGATGTGCCTCCTGGGCCGTGGCGAAGCTACGGCGAAAATAATCACTTCGTCGTTGCGCGTAACAAGATCGAGCAGCGGATGGCTGATCGAAACCTTGGCGGTGCGAAGAAGTAGTTTTTTCCTGGGCGAGCTACCGGCCAGGAGAAGGCGGCTGCGTGGGACTGGGAGTGGAGGACGGTGATACCGAGGGAATGGCGCTCGCCGCGGCGTTTCCGCCAAGCTGTGGACTTGGATGAGAAGCTTTCGGCACCGCCATGCGAATCAGTTCCGATACGGTAACGAACTTGAAGCCCTTCGCCTCGAGCGCGTCAAAAGTAGAGGGCATCGCCTCAATCGTTCCTGGGTGGATGTCGTGGGATAACACAATCGAACCAGGTTGAGTCTCCTTAAGAATGCGATTGCGAACCACAGCCGGGCCGGGCCGTTTCCAGTCATAGGGATCAACGTCCCAAAGAATGATTCGATATCCAAATTCATCGTGAATCCAGCGTTTCTCACGTTCTGTAACTGATCCATAGGGCGGTCGCATTAACGTAGGACGATTGCCGGTTGCGTTCTTGATTGCATCATCAGTCCGCTGTAATTGGCTGCGAACACTTTCCGCCGACATCTTTGCAAAGTTTGGATGCGACCAACTATGATTCCCAATTTCGTGCCCTTCCCGGGCAGCCCGTGCTACAATGTCAGGATGGTCCGCGACGTTTTCGCCGATTACGAAGAACGTGGCCTTGATATGATGCGCGGCCAATAGATCGAGCAATTTTGGGGTAAGCGTTGCGCTCGGCCCGTCGTCAAAGGTCATGGCGATATAAGGGCCATCAACGTGCACCGAGTTAAACGTAATCCGCGGTTCTTCCGATGTGGTTCGATTTTCCTGCGTCGTACCGTGCGTTGTCGGCGTGGACTGGGCTCCTTCTCCAGCGGTGACGACTAGTGTGGCGAAGCAAAAGAACAACAAACGGTAAATAGACATGAGCAACGCACTGGAAGAATGAACGCGTGTATGTAGCAGAGGGCACTGGCTACGCAACACGCCGCCAACTTGGCGCCGGAGAAATAATTGGTGAATTTTATCCTGCCGCAGAAATCGACCCCAAAGAAGCCGGGGTCACTGCCCGTTTAACCTTTCCGCAGTTTTTCCAGTTCTGCGATGAATGCCTCCGGGCCACCAGGGAAGTAACCGTCGAATTTCCAAAGCTTTTGTCCGCCACTGTTGAGCACGACGATCGTGGGAAACCCGAAAACCTCGTACTGTTGCGCTAATTCCCCGTTCTGCTTTTGCAACTCGGCACTCTGGGCCTTGCGCCGAGGAAAATCGAGCTCTACGAGCACCAGATTATCGCGTGCATAATCTTTAAACTGCGGTCGCGACAGCACCTCTCTATCGAATTTAATACACCAGCCACACCAGTCCGAACCGGTGAAATTGACCAGAAGGAACTTGTTGTTCGCCTTAGCCTCTTGCTGCGCTTTCTTGTAATCGTTAAGCCAGCCAGATTCGGCGCGAGCAAGTTGCCCAGAGAAAAAGACAGAGGCCGCGAGTATGAAAGCAATGAGACGATACGTTTTCACGTCACGATCTTCGATGTGATTACAGCCCGGCGCAAGAGCGGTGCAGCGCACCGCCGGTGCGGCAATCATTCTTTCCGCGCATCCCGCAAATAGCCCGGCGGAACAACGCCGGGCTATCAACGGGTTTGCGATCTACCGCAGATGCTTCGAGACGAGCTTTGTCATCTCGAACATGCTCACCTGGCTCTTGCCATTAAATACCGGCCTGAGTGAGTCGTCGGCGTTGATCATGGTTCTTTTCTTTTTATCCTGGCAACCGTGCCTCTTGATGTAGTTCCAGAGCTTTTTGGTAAGCTCGGAGCGTGGTAGCGGCTGCGACCCAACGACGGCAGCGAGCTTATCATCAGGTTGGACCGGTCTCATGAAGGCGGGATTCGGTTTGCGCTTGGAAGTTTTCTTTTTGGTTTTCGGCATGCAGGCTGACTAACGTTTCGCTTGCAAGAGAGCAAGACTAAATTTGGCCAAACTGAAAAAATTTTATTGTCCGGTCATCCGGCGTACGGCGAGAACCGTCATATCATCTGGTGAACTGTTCATAGCGCCATCCGGGGCTGCATGCGCTAAAACTCCCTTGAGCAACGCATCGGCGGTGGGCGCGGAGTGATCCAGCATTTTCTCGAGCTGCTGGGGAGTCAAACGACGCCTTTCGTCTTTTGTCCAGCGAAACAAGCCGTCTGTGTACAGAAGAAAAGCATCACCTGGCTCAAGATTGATCGCCGTTTCGGGAAATTCCGGTTGTTCGATTAAGCCAAGCGGAGGCGCAATCGAGGCGACCGATTCCGTCGTACCGTTACGGCGCGTGACCAAAAGCGGTGGGTGACCTGCGCCCACAACACTGGCGCTTCCGGTTGCAGGATCGAGCGCCACACACATTGCCGTCATGAAGGAGCGTGAGCCAAAAATGCTGCGAAAGTCATGGTTCACGGCTTCCATCACGGTGGCCGGCGTATCCTGCTCGACGTTGCCATGGTGGAAGAGAAGTTTTGCCAGAGTAGTAAGCAACGCCGCAGCGGCTCCGTGACCGGTGCCATCTACGATCCAGAACAAAATCCTGCCGTCTTTCATTCGCAGCCAGCCATAGATATCGCCGCCGACCTGGATGACCGGGCGATAACACGTTGCAACCTGCCAACCCGGCAGCGCCAGCGGTTTTTGCGGAATCAACGATTGCTGTGTTAAACGGGCAGCTGCCAGATCGCGCTCAAGATTGCGGCGCCATTTCTCCAGTTCGTCATTCTGTCGCTCCACTTGACGCCGCATCGAGCGGAGGCGAAGCTGGGTCTCGATTCTGGCCCGCAATACTGCGGCATTGACTGGCTTTGTCACAAAATCATCCGCGCCAGCCTGCAGGCAAGACACCTCGCTTTCTTCACTTCCGTGGGCAGTCAACATAATGGTGGGAATTTGCGCGACTGCCGAATGCCGATCCGAGCGCAGGCGTCTCAGCACCTCGGCGCCATTTAATCCTGGCATATCGAAATCAAGCAACAGGAGTGAAGGGGGCGTGGCGTGAACCGTCTCTAGAGCTTCGGAGCCGTCCTTGCACACGCGGCACTTGTAACCAGCCGCCGTGAGCAATTGCGCAAGGACCCTGCGACTCATGGCGTCGTCGTCCACGACCAAAATTTCTGCACGGGAATTGTCAGACATCTCTTCTTCCGATTCGGATGAGACGCGCCCGGTCATTGTATTGGTCGCCTTGTTTCCCTACACATGCGTGGGGGCGCTTCAGAAAAAAGTGATTTAATCATTGGCAACGAATCGGACTCCGGATACGATTGCAACAGTCTTTACACTTATGAAATTTTCATTGTCGCTTGCTCTCCTTGCGGCCTCTTTGTTGGCCTCATGCTCTGAAGAGCCGCCACCGCCAACCACCCAGCATAGACCAGCAAGGTATCCCTCCCAGACCGCGGAATACCCGCCGCAGCAACAGCCGTTCAATCCAAACGGACCAGTTCAGCCCAGCAGTTCGCCGCCAGCGGAAACAGTCGCATCACCTCCTCCTACGGCTGCGCCGACAAAGGTCGCGAAAGGAGATTATCCGTACGGAATTCCTGTCCCTGGCAAGCCGCACTTGGTGGAGAGTCCTTATTCCCCTGGCAAATACATCGATGTGGAAGGATTCCCTCCGGGAACTGAAGTGAAGGATCCTTATACCGACAAGATCTTCCTTGTGCCGTAACAGCGGTGCCGTCCCGATAATTTACCGGTTGCACTGATGTTGGATCCTACATACCGGATAGCGGATTAGCGTAGCTCGGTTTTTTCCATCCAGCATCCTGCATTAAGCATCCAGCATCGTTTTTCTTTCTATGGAGTTGCGGGTAAAACGGGCGCCTCGAATTGACATCGAAATTACTGTACCGGGCGATAAAAGCATTTCGCACCGCGCGGTGATAATCGCCGCCTTGTCGAATGGGGTATGCACTCTGCCTGGATTTCTTCCAAGCGAAGATTGCATGCACACCGTGAATGCAATGCGCGCCTTGGGTATAAGGATTGAGCAGCCTGAGCCGACCACGTTAATCGTTCATGGGAAAAAGCGGGTCCTTACTGCACCCAAAGAGGCAATCAACTGCGGCAATTCGGCTACGACTATGCGGCTGCTCGCAGGTCTGCTGGCCGGACAAACATTTGAAAGTCGGCTCGTCGGAGACGCGGGGCTGTCGCGACGTCCGATGGACCGTGTGATCGCACCGCTTTGTGAGATGGGCGCCAGCATTGTTGCCGAAGGGCCGGACGAAACACCGCCGCTGCGCATCCGCGGCGGTTCGCTGCGTGGAATTCATTATCGGCCACCTGTGGCAAGCGCACAGGTGAAAGGGGCGTTGCTGCTGGCGGGCCTTTTTGCCAGGGGCAAGACTACCGTCGAAGAGCTGTTACCGACGCGAAACCACATGGAGAAAATTTTCAATTATTTCCTGGTGCGGACGGCAGCAGAAGACGATGGCAGTGTCACTGTATTCGGCGACCAGGTTCCGGAGTCGCGCGACTTCGCGATTCCCGGCGACATCTCGTCAGCAGCCTTTTGGCTGGTTGCCGCTGCGGCGCAACGGAGGGGGCATCTGCTCATCCGCGACGTTGGCCTGAATGACACGCGAACCGCGTTGCTTGCTGTTCTGCTCCGGATGGGTGCGCAGGTGCGCGAGGCGGTTGAGGATGTCGACCAGGTTGAACCGCGCGGGATTGTCGAGGTCACTGGTTTGCCGCTTAAAGGAACCGTCATCCAAGGTAGGGAGGTGCCGCAGCTTATTGACGAATTACCGATTTTGTCTGTTGCGGGCGCCTTGGCAGACGGCAAAACAATTGTTCGGCACGCAGAGGAGTTACGCGTAAAAGAAACCGATCGTATAGCGGCAATCGCGCACAACCTGCGCACCATGGGCGCCCACGTGGCCGAGCTGAGTGATGGGCTCGAAATCCATGGGCCAGCTCCGCTGCACGGTGCGCGCGTGGCAAGCTTCGGCGATCATCGGATCGCGATGGCGTTTGCCGTAGCCGGTCTTTTCGCTGATGGCGAAACTATTGTTCAGGACGCAGACTGTATTCGTGAGTCTTATCCAGGATTTGAAGCTGTGCTTGAAGAGTTCACGAATCCGAAACGGATGCAGGTCAGCACCCCTGTGATCGGTTCACTTACTCCGACTTCCCCAGAGGAACACTAAAGTGGTAGGTGGCCGCGCTTCGGCATCCCTGCCATTAGGCCGCGTTGCATTGCCGCGCAAAGCGCGACTAAAGTGAGACCCTCGGTTCTATGCACTCTTCTCAGCGAGATTTTCATCGGGTAATCGCGATTGATGGTCCGGCTGCCTCTGGAAAAAGTAGTGTCGCGCGAGAGCTCGCCCGGCGGCTCGGCTTTGTCTACGTCAACTCGGGCGCAATTTACCGAGCGATCACCTGGTACATCCTCGAAAAAGGGATCCATACAGAAGATCTCGCCCGCCTCGCCCAAGCTCTCGCGTCAGCAGCCGTTACGAGTTGCCTTCGGGACGGCGAGTCGCGGATTCTGATCGATAATGTCGATCCCGCAGATCGTTTGCGTGATGATCGTGTGAACGAAAGCGTTGCCCGCGTTAGCAGGTTGCCGGTGGTTCGCGAAATTGTCGCGCAGAAACTTCATGACCGTGCCTGCAGCGACGATTTGGTCGTGGAAGGCCGGGACATTGGTTCGGTCGTTTTCCCCGAGACGCCTTACAAATTTTATGTTGATGCTTCTCCGGAGGTGCGTCTCCAGCGTCGTGCTGCACAGGGAGAACGCGATGAAATCGCCCTGCGCGATCAAGCCGATTCTTCACGGCCTGTTTCACCGCTCGTCATCGCGAAAGACGCACACGTCATCGACACGTCGTACTTGACCGTCGAAAAAGTTGTCCAAGAGATTCTCGCCCGACTTAAAGAAACGGGTCTTCGAATTTAAACGATCCTAAATGATCTAGCGATTCAAATTTCGCCAAAACCGATCGCCAAGTCACGAAATTAGTTTCCTGTTAAAATGAATTTCTATTACTGGCTTGGCTATCACTTTTCTCGTCTCGCTGGCCGATTATTTTTTCAATTCCGCGTAATTCATCGAGAGCGGATGATTCAGAGCGGGCCGGCGATTTTCGCAATGAACCACGAGAGTTATCTCGATCCGCTTCTTGCGGGGAGTACGTGCGATCGAGCGATTTACTTTCTGGCCCGGCGAAGTTTGTTGGACGCGCCGCTGCTCGGCTGGCTATTGCCGAAACTGAATGTAATCCCAGTTAATCAAGAAGGGGTCGATCGCAGCGCCATTAAGGCCTTGATCCGTATCTTAAAGGCTGGCAACGGCGTGCTGGTTTTCCCCGAAGGCGCGCGTACCCTCGATGGTAACTTGCAGCCAGCCGAGCCCGGGCTGGGTTTCGTGATTGCAAAAACACGCGCACCAGTCGTGCCGATGCGAATCTTTGGTGCGCACGAGGCATTGCCGCGGGGCGGTGGCGGTCTGCACTTTGTGCCAATTACGATCGTGATCGGAGAGCCGATTGTTTTTAACGCAGCCGATCTTGGTCCGCCGGGAAAAAGTCTCTACCGGCGATTAAGCGAGCGCGTTATGGATGCAATTTCGACGCTGCGCCTGAGTAACGAGCACTGACGGCTTTAATTCGAACGAAATGAAAATGACCTCGACGCCAACCCGGCCCCGGTGGTGCCGATTCAGAATTCTGGGAGCCAGCATCCCTGCGTTGCGCGCGTCAAACCGGCACCGATACTAGGGCGTGAATTCGCCGCACCCGTCTGCTGAAAGGCATCGGTGCTCCCGGGTCTCAAAGAGCGCTGTTGCAGTGATCCTCGTCATCATTGGAGCACTCGCCTTATTGGCTGTCTTCGCCAATGTTCAGCGTTTTCAGCGTGGTCACGTAGAGACGGTTGTGGCGAGATCGTCAACTTCCCCAACACCCCAGGCGCGTTAAGTTTCGTTTGACTAGCCGTTGGCCTTCCGTTTTCTTGCTCCGAATTACGGAAACCAATTACAGTTTACTCCTGATATGAAGAAGATTTTTGTCCTTTCGATGCTCATCCCTTTTGCGATGATTTGCTCCTGCCAAAAACAAGATTCGGCCGCTGAACGACAACTTGCTCAACGGAAAGCGGAGCTGGACGCACGCGAGAAAGCATTAGATGAAAGAGAGAAAGCATTGGCCGAAAGGGAAAAAGCCACAGCGAGCGCCCGCACGATCCCGACCCCCCCCAACCTTCAGTCCCGCCCGATTCCCCCCGATCTTCAGTCGCGGGGTCAGCTTCGCGACCCCGCGCAGGTGAAAGCTGAAAGAGACAGGAGATTACAACTGCTTCCCCCCGACGTTCAGAAACTGATTCCCGACCCCTCGCGGCTACAAGCTGAAAAAGACGAAAGAGACAAGAGAATACAGGAGCGACTCGGCCAAAGACAGCGTAGGCTGGAAGAACTACAAAGAATGAGGATGTCTCCCGCGGCAGCACCTTCTGCGGCGGAGACTACTTCGCCACCTTCGTTGGCAACATCTCCTGCGGCGGGGGCTCCTTCCCCAACTCCGTCGCCGACGCCGCAGTAAGTCCGAGGCGCTAATTACGTGCCTGGTCAAAGTCGGCCGGCAAATTCGCGGGTTGTTCTGCGAGATCTCGAGCGTATTGGAGCGTGTCGATGGAATCGAGGTTCTTGTCGCGCCGGATTGCTTTGATTCTTGGGAAACGGAGTGCCAGTCCACTGGCGTGGCGCGTGCTGGGTTGGATTGAATTAAAGGCGACCTCGAGCACGACATCCGGTTTCACTTTACGATAACGGCCACGATCGACGATGGTGTTCTGCTTGAAGTGCTCGGTTAGCTCCGCAATCTCCGCGTCGGTCAATCCGCTGTAAGCCTTGCCAATCGGCAAAAGGTCGCCGGTCGCTTGATCGCGCACCGCAAAGGTGTAATCGCTTAAGACGTTGTTGCGCTTGCCATGGCCAAGCTCAGCCGCGACAACCACCACATCCAGTGTTGCCAGCTCCTTCTTGAGTTTAAACCAAAACATTCCGCGGGTGCCGGGCAGATAAAAGCTTTCCGGGTCTTTGATCATCAAGCCTTCATTCGAGCGCCGGCGAGCCTGTTGAAAACTTTGTTCGATCTCAGCGGCAGAATGGGCGGAGATTACACTCGCAATTTGAAATTGCGACGGCAATCGCACACGATTGAGATGTTTTCGCCGCTCGCGCAATGGAGTTGTTAGCAACGACTGGCCGTTCAGCCAAAGGAGATCAAAGGCGACAAAGGCGACCGGCACGTCCGCCGCTGCGCGCGCGAAGAGATCTTCACCGCCGCTCTCACGGCCGAGCCGCCTTTGGAGATCGAAGAAGGTGAGCCTGCGACCTTCCTGGAAGGCGATGATTTCACCGTCGATAATCAACTCTTCCTGCAAGTTCCCGGCTTGATCAGCCAATTCCCGAAATTGCCCGGTGATGCGCCGCAAATCGCGGGAGAAAATTTCAACCCGTTGTGTACTGCGATGAAGCTGCGCGCGGATACCATCGAATTTGTCTTCCAAATAAACCGTAGCCCGCGTTGGTAACGCCGGCCCCCGATCAGCTTCTGCCGCGCCAACAAACCGTTCCCACACGGCTTCGGCGCTCGGCTGAGGAGTCGCAAGCATGCACTTGATCGGACGAAAGATCGACAGCTCCGCCCGATGCAGTTCTTTCCGCGCGGCGAGGGCTGCCGTCTGACCGATGTCGCCTAGCAACATATTTGCTTCTCGTACCTGCTCGAACGGCACATCAAATGCCTTCGCAATCGCTTCTTCGACCAAGCCCTCGCGCAGTCCGATGCGCAGGTCGCCAGTCAAGATTTTAACTACGTACTGAGCTTCGCGCGCTGATAAGATAGAGAATCGATTTTGCAGTAGCTTGGCCTTGGCTCCCGGGCCGCGCGCACTATGGAGATTTTCGAACAACTGGCGCGATTCACGGATGCTGAACGGCTGCGGCGCCGTTCGCGTACCGAGAATTTCGAATGCACTTTTGCCGGCATCGCCATGGGCACTGGCGATCCGATGAAGCTCAGCGTCGGCAATGTCGGTGGCGGCTTGCAACGCGCGGAAAATGACCGCCCAGCCGACCTGCAGCGTGCGCAAATCGCTTTGGGCAAATGCTCTTCCAGTACAATAGAGGGTTGCGATAGGAAGTTGGTCGCTGGTTAAGCCGCACAAATAGTCAGCGAGCAGCTGAATTTTCTGCAGCTTCGACGGCGTCGCTGCGATCGCTTCACCAACGTTTGCAAACGCGAGAAATTCGGATTGGTTGGCGCATCCGTCTTGCCGAAACGACTCTTCGGTTGAATCGGGCGTACGCGACACGTCCCCACACCGGCGGAGACGCCGTGCGCTATCCACAGCAGGTAAATTCAATTCCATTTGGTTTTCTTCGCTCAATGCCCATGCTTCGACGCCACGCGCCCGTAAATCGCGGGCAAACGCAGCAGCGAAACCGTGGAGCGTAAGCACTCGCCTGGGCCGTACCAGTTCGACGTAGCGGATCAAATCGTCATAATCGGCATGGTCCGAAAGAGCAAATGCGGCGTCGACCTGATACCGGTAAACGGCATTTGGGTCGACGGCCCAACCACTGATCATCGCCACGCGTTTGCGCGGAATTCTTTCCAGCATGTGCGATCGATTCGCGCTTGGTGGGCAGATGAGGACTTTTCCTGCAACGTCATTCGGGTTGTAACGCACGTATTCGCAAAAGGATTGGCCGAACTGCTCGTAGATGCGCGTCATCTGGTAAACGGAGCCATGCAGCATTGGAGTCAGCCCGGCTCCTTCAAGCGAACACAGTATTTCCTGCGCTTTGCCTAATGAGTAACCCAGAAGCACCGCCACGTTACCGGCGTCAATGGTTTCGCGGCAGAATGCGATTATTTGATCGATAACCTGCTCCGTGCGCGGAAATCGATAGCGCGGCAGCCCAAATGTGGTTTCCATAATGAGCGTGTCGGCCTGGCGCCACTGCGCCTGTTCGGCGGATTTTCCCGGACGCAATTTGAAATCTCCCGTGTAAAGCAGCGTTTCGTCACCGAGCGAAAGGAAACATTGCGCCGAACCGAAGATATGTCCCGCGGGGAGCAAGGTAACGTCGATACCATGCACGGTTTGCTGCTCACCGAATGGCAGAATGTGTTCGATGCGACGGCCCGGCAGCCGGCTTTGAAGCAAACGCGCTGTCGGCTCGGAAATGATGATCTCCTCGTGAGGCGCTATGTGATCGCTGTGCGCGTGGGAAATAAAAGCGAAGCGCTTTGCGTCCCAAGGATCCAGCCATAAGTCCTGCTCCGGCAAGTAAACGCCTCGTTCGTAACCAACTTTAAACATCAACAAGAAATTTACTTTCAGATTCGGGTGAGCAAAATCTGCAGTTCCATCACATTTGTCCGATGCACGGGACTTATGCTTTGCGCGTTGACACCCGATTCGAAACCCGCCTTTATTAGCAGAATGAGGTTCACCGTCGCAGCCTGCATTTTGATGTTCTTTGCACTGGGAGTTTCCAGCGACGCGCGCGAGGAACCGAGAGTCGTGGAAAAACTGACACCACTCCCGGTTGCGTTAAGTAATGATTTTGAGTTTCGAAAAACAAAGCTTTTCTTTTTGAGCGATAAACCGTCAAAACCAGGTCAAGGCGGCCGTCAGACAACGAGCACGCTTGGCGGGAAATCGAATTCGCCAAGCCAGAAAACGGCCACCCTTCAGGATGTTCCAATTAGCTTTGAACGCCAATATCGGCTTTTCGGGGCAGTGACCGCACTCGATCAACGTCAGCGTTTCGGCAATTATTTCGATTTCTTCTGGCGGGCCAAGCGCCCTTCCGATGTCACAGTGCGTTTGGAGTATCGGCAGGAGAAGCTGCACGAGCACGTCCAGGCACAGGAGATTACATACCGAAACGTGCATCGCACCCATAAGACGGAATTCAAGGTTATTGGAGACGATTACCTCGACGATGGCCAGGTTATTGCCTGGCGCTGCCTGTTGATCTCAAACGGCCGGATCGTGGCGGAAAATCGCTCGTTTATGTGGGAGTAATATTTGGGCAGCCGTGGCCGGCCGCTCCCTTGCTCGCGGGGCGTCGCACGGCAAATGCCTCCACTAGTGCGGCCCTTCGTGGCCTGCGTTTCGAATCAATTTGTGGAACTTCTGGAGTCCTGTGAGGTTTGACAGTATGCCTTTTGGGCTGGTATCCTTTAAGGAGCTAACCGTGGATTCATCTATTCAAGTAGGGGTGAGAGGCCCGACCGTATGGGTGAAAGTCGAGGGCAAAGGTAGTTTTCTCAATAGCGGGAACCTGAAGGAGTTCGCGCGCGAGATGCTGGATCGCGGCTATCGCGAGTTTGTGGTGGATTTAGCGGATTGCGCCATGATGGATTCCACATTCATGGGAACGATGGCCAGCGTGGCGTTGCGGTTAAAGGAACTTGGTCACGGTCACCTGCACATTGTTCACTGTGGGAATCGCAGCCAGGAGCTTCTCTCTGGACTGGGCCTCGATCAGATATTTGATATCCATGCTAACGGAGCGCGCGCGCCTGAATGCGGAGCGCTCGAGCGAGCTCCCGAAGGCGAGTCGCCAGAGGCCCAAAAACAGGAGCAGGCAGAAACGATGCTGGAAGCGCACGAGGCACTTTGCGAGGCGGCGCCGGAAAATCTCTTTCGATTTAAGGACGTCCTCGATTTCTTAAGACAAGACCTTCATCGCGAGACGCCTTCGAAGTAAGCTGGCCCTTGCATGATGTGGCCGACTCTTCTCCTCGGACTCTTTGTCGCGTCTGTTGCCGGGTGGATCGTTACCAGCTATCTCCAGGGACAGCGGATTCGCAGGTTAGAGCGCTCGCATGAGGAGATCCAAGTCGAGGAGACGCTCGTTTTCGATTTCCTGCACGGTCTTGGCGAAGCCTTCCGAGAAACGATTCGACCTCAGGAACTGCATCGGCTCATCGTCGAAGGCGCTACCCGCATTCTCGACGCGCAGGGCGGCGCGCTATATGTGACCGATCGAACTGGCGCAAAGCTCACGCCGGCATTCATCTCCAAAGGCTGTCCGCCGCTAGTCGATGTTTCGCCGAATATTTTGCAACAAGCGGCCGCCGCTCCTACCGCTGTTGAGAGGTTTCTACGGCTGCACACAATCGCCCCAGGGGAAGGACTAATCGGACGCGTCTGGCAAACAGGGCAGCCTATTTGTTTGAACGAGCTCTCCGATGCGCCGGAGTTGGCGAAATTGCGCGGCAGCGCGTTTAGCAGTGGCTCCATCATGGCCGCGGCGCTCCGGTATGGAGCTCAGGATCTGGGAGTCTTAGCGCTCGCCAATGGCCCGATGGGTGCACCGTTTTCGCAGGGCGACTTCGTCGTTTTTAAATCGATCGCTGAGCAATCTGCCTTTGCCCTCTACAACGCGATTATTTATTCGATGGCCAACGAAAAAAAGCGGCTGGATCACGATCTCGAGATTGCCCGGGACATTCAGCGGATTTTGCTGCCCGCCGAGGCCCCGGCCATTGACGGATTTCAGATCAGCGGCATCAATGTGCCGGCCCGACAGGTAAGCGGCGACTATTTCGATTACATTCAAGTGGACGACGAGCGGTTGGGCGTGGCAATCGCAGATGTTTCAGGCAAAGGTGTGCCGGCATCGCTCATCATGGCGATTTGCCGGAGCGTTTTGCGCGCTGAGGCGGCTCGGAACCCGTCTCCGGCAGATGTCTTACGAAAGGTGAATCGTCAGCTTTACCCTGACATCAAGGAAGACATGTTCATCAGCATGGCCTATCTCATTCTAGACCACCAGCGCAATGGCGTTACCCTCGCGCGCGCCGGACACGATGCGCCGTTACTTTACCAGCGGCAGTCGCAAACCGTTACGCCAATCAAACCGCCGGGGATGGTCGTGGGAATTGACAGCGGAAGCGTGTTTGATAGGCTTACGGTTGAATTCGCCGTCCCGCTCGAGCGCGATGATTGCCTCATCCTCTACACCGACGGTGTAACCGAAACGCTAAGTACTGAGGGAGACGAGTTCGGCCTCGATCGGATGATGCAATCGGTCCGCGCGAGCGCGAACGAGGGTGCACAGGCGATTGTAAAGAAAATCATCGAGGACGTGCGCGACTTTACCGGGTCGGCACCTCAAAATGACGACATCACTGTAATTGCGATCCGCAAAACATGAAAAAAATTCCTGTTGCTGAACAAAACGAAAAAATGAAGCAGTCGTCATCGGCAAAACCGATGCCTTCACCCTACGCTCCCGCGCCAGCCGCCGAGCAGATTGAGGGGGAAGATCCAATGGCCGGCTTACAAGCCGATCTCGACCGGTTCCGCGATCTCGCGTTGCGCAGTCAGGCGGATTTCGAGAATTACAAGAAGCGCTGTGTGCGCGAAAAGGAAGAGGCAATCAAGTACGCCAACAACTCGCTACTCCAGCGGCTGGTCGCAATTATCGATAATTTTGAGCTTGGTCTCGCAGCCGCAAAAGAGCAGGGGGAACAATCCCCGATTTATTCCGGAATGGTTCTCGTCCAAAAACAACTGAACGATTTGCTCACGGAAAACGGGCTGCAACCCATCGAAGCCGAAGATAAACCGTTCGATCCAAACCTGCACGAAGCAATTGCACATGAGCCGAGCGATCAAGTTCCCGAAGAGACCGTCCTGCGCCAAGTCAGTCGCGGTTATCGATTTAAAGACCGATTGCTTCGGCCTGCAAAAGTAGTTGTTTCCAGCGGGCCGGCAAAGAAGTGAGGCTGCTTGCTTGCTGCGCCTGCCACTCGCATAGGTCAGGCAGGAGTTATCGGCCACATGGCGACTGACAAACGCGATTACTATGAGGTCCTTGGCGTTGGACGAAGCGCCACGGATGAGGAGGTCAAACGCGCCTATCGCAAGCTCGCGGTCAAGTTTCATCCGGACAAAAATCCGGACGACCCGCACGCCGAGGAGAAATTCAAGGAGCTAGGAGAAGCGTACGATGTCCTTATGGACCCTGAGAAACGCGCCGCCTACGATCGCTTTGGTCACGCAGCATTCGCTCCCGGCGGCGTCGGTTTCGGCCGCGGCGCTTTCCACGACCCATTCGAGATTTTCCGCGAAGTGTTCGGCGGCGCTGGCTTTGGAGGCGGAATTTTCGAGACATTCTTCGGCGGTGGTGGCGCACGTACGGAAGACCGGCGCCGCGGATCAGATTTGCGCTACGACATGGAAATCAAACTGGAGGAGGCGGCTTTTGGCGCGGACAAGCATATTGAGATCACGAAACTGGACACCTGCCATAAATGCCAGGGCAGCGGCGCTGAACCGGGCTCGCGCAGGATCAGCTGTCCCACTTGCGGCGGCCGTGGCCAGGTCGTCAGTTCGCGTGGATTTTTTCATATTTCACAGACATGTCCCCGCTGTCATGGCGCCGGTGAGATCATCGAAAAACCGTGCCAGAAATGCCGCGGCGACGGACGCGTGGAAAAAGCGAGCCGAATTAAGCTGCAAATTCCCGCTGGAATCAGAGAAGGCACCCGGCTGCGTTCCTTAGGCAATGGCGAGGCCGGAATCGGTGGCGGTCCGCGAGGCGACCTCTATGTGGTCATCCATATCAAGGAACACAAAATCTTTCAGCGTGAAAACGATGATCTGTATTGCGAGGTGCCAATCCCATTTTCCATTGCGGCCTTAGGCGGCGAAATTGATGTGCCGACACTGGAAGGCAAAGCGCATCTCAAAGTGCCCGCCGGCACACAAAGCGGACAAATATTCAAACTGCGCGCCAAAGGGATCGTAAACGTCAACGGCCGCGGCCATGGCGACTTGTTCGCGCGTCTAATTGTCGAGGTGCCGTCACGATTGAATACGGAGCAACGTCGCAAGCTCGAGGAGTTCGCAGCCCTTTGCGGCGAGGAAAACACTCCGATGCGCAAAAGTTTCTTCGAGCGCGCGAAGGAATTCTTCAAGTAAACGCTGCAGTTTCCGTGGTTCACAATGCTGTCAAATTGATCGAATGCCCGCGCGACGCTTGGCAGGGTCTCAGGCGGCAAATCCCGACTGAACTGAAGGCGCGTTATCTGCGCGCGCTGATCGTGGCGGGGTTCAAGCACATCGATGCTGTAAGTTTTGTCTCTCCCAAAGCCGTCCCACAAATGGCCGACAGCGAGAAGGTGCTGAAGCAAGTCGATCTGCCGGACGACGTCGAAATCATCGGGATTGTGGTGAATGAGAAAGGCGCCGAGCGTGCCATAGCAACGAACGCAGTTAGCACTCTGGGTTATCCTTCTTCCATCTCTGAAACGTTTCTGCGCAAAAATCAAAACCAGACACTCGAAGACTCCTACAAGGTGCTGAAATCGATTAAAACCAGAGCTGACAGCGCGAGGCTCGGCGTCGTCGCTTACATTTCGATGGCGTTTGGAAATCCCTATGGCGACCCGTGGAATGAGAAAGAAGTGCACCAGGCAATAAAGAAACTGGCTAGCATTGGTATTCGATCCATTTCGCTTGCTGACACGGTCGGAGTAGCCGGTCCTGATCTGATTCGCTGCGTGGTCGAATCAGCGATGAGCCTATCCCCTGATTACGATATCGGCGTTCACCTTCACAGCGTGCCCGAGGGAGCCGCAGCCAAGGTGCTCGCTGCGTACGACGCGGGTTGCCGCCGCTTTGATTCGGCCATCGGTGGTCTTGGCGGATGCCCATTCGCGCAGGACGCACTGGTCGGAAATATTCGCACAGAGACCGTGATCGCGGCGCTTCAACAGCGCGGTGTAGAGCTGCCCATCAGCAAATCGTCGGCAGACGTGTTGGCGGTGAACTCTCTTATCGTAGCGAACTATCAGTAAGCCGATGCATCGCTTCTACATCTCACCGGAGAATTGGAACCCCGCCGCTTTGGCATTAAGTGGATCGGAGGCTCACCACGCACGCGATGTCCTGCGCATGAAAGCGGGGGAGAAACTTGTTCTCTTCGACGGACAAGGGCAACACTGCCGCTGCAGTGCCGGATTATTCTGGGACAGGCCATTCCAAAAGGGAAAAACATGGAGCTGATCGTGCAGAAGGCGGTCGAGATCGGCGCAGCTGAAATTGTGCCAATTATTTCCGACCGCACGATTGTGCAGGTCGACTCCGAAAGCGCGGCCCAAAAACAGACGAAATGGCAGCAGATCGCGATCGAAGCGGGCAAACAATGCGGTCAGAACTGGCTGCCGTACGTGCACATGCCGAGAAAATTGTCAGAATTATTTTCGGCAGCGGCAGAGGAATCGTTCGACCTTCGGCTGATCGGCTCGCTCCAGCCTGACGCTCAACACCTCAAGAAAATTCTGGCAGGTTATTCAAATGAACACCAACATCGTCCTCGGAGCGTATTGATGCTTGTTGGACCCGAAGGCGATTTTACACCTGCAGAGCTTGCGCTCGCGCGTCGTCACGGATGCCAGCCGATCACGCTCGGCCCGATCATTCTGCGAGTGGAAACAGCGGCAATCTATTGCTTGAGCATTCTCTCCTACGAACTGCTGATTTAACTACTACGGCCACAGCCTGCGCACTCGGGGCTTAGCATCATCACAAGAAGCTAACGCGTACCTTGCTCTTCCGGCAATTTTAGTCTCGACAAGTTAGCTCGATTCTTTCGATCCGATTACGAATGATCCGATGTTATTTGGCGATCACTGCTTCAACGGCGGATTCGCTGGGAGGACTCGGTGCAGGCGTCCGGTCCGGCGTGGCGGGCTGGATTGAAGCAATGGTGAATTGAGCGGTGCCGTGCTCCGTGTTGAGGGAGACGGTCTCGCCGATTTCATGACCGAGCAGCGCCTGTCCAATCGCTGTTTGGTACGAGATAATGTGGCGGTCGGGATCGCCGTCCCAAGCCCCGAGAATAGTGTAGGCTTCTTCCATGTTCGTCTCCGCATTGCGCAGCGTGACGATTGTGCCGATGGAAACGCGGGACGTATCGGGATTCTCAAACGAAGTCCCGCGTGCGTTATGCAGCATCTGTTCCAGCTCGGCTTTACGCCGCAGAAGGACGCTCTGCATTTGCTTGGCCGCTTTGAATTCAAAATTCTCGCTGAGATCGCCATACGATCTGGCGAGCGCGATCTCCCTGCTGTTCTCGGGAATTTTCGTTTTAACCAGCTCTTCGTATTCGGCCTTGCGCTTTTCCAGGCTGCTCCAGGAAACGATCAGGGGCGCGGCTTTCTCCTCCGCTTGCGAGCCTGTGATCATGCTTTCCAGTTCTGGATGAACTTTAACGATCCGCGCCAGGAGCGACCGCTTCGTTAACTCGTCGAATAATGGGCTTAGCTGCAACCGCCGCATGACATCGCGCGCGAGACCGACGTCGCCATTCCTCAAAATGTCACCAAGCAGTTGCCGATCTTCAACTAGCGTGCGGTGCAACTTGCTGGCGCGACCCGGAGCGTTGTGCTGTTCCCGTTCCAGCGCCGAGAAAATTGCGCCGAGCAAATCCGGCGTAACGAGCTCACTCCAGCTTTCCCGTTCGTTGCACAGCCAGGCGAGCATCTCGCTCGTGGCTGAATGTTCGCGAACGCTCCGCTCCAGCGTTGTCCGAAGCTCCGCATGTTGCCCGGCTTCGTTCAAGATGCGCGGAATTTGTGCGACCATGCGGCCGTGACTGCCTTGCATCAAACCTAAAGCGCGCTCTGTCCAGTTCGGACCAAGTGCCGACGGCAACGCTTGCAAGATTCTCTTCTCTTTTGCCGCCGGCAATTTTGGCAGGATCGATATCAAACGGTTTTCTTCCTCAAGAATTAATTTCGAAATAGTCAAGCCGATGTGGGTCGTGTGCACTCGTGGGACCCGCGCGAGCAAATCGTCCCGCCCCATGATTAGCTCGAACGCGAGTTCGGGATGTATTTTCTGGTTGCGCGCCGCCGTGTTCTCGACGGTTACGATGATGGGCTGAAGCTGTTTTTCAGGTTCCTTGAATTGCTCGTGAAATTTTATGATTTGCTCCAGCGCCGTGATTTGCTGTTTCGGCTGACGCGCTTTGTTGAAAGCGGCGATCAGCTCGTCCGCGTGCGATACGCCTTCGCCGCGGATTTGGATTGGGTCCGTTTTTTTTGCAGGTAGGGAAAAAGCGCCGCTCGCTTTGAGCGCTTTCTTTGTTGATTCCCACCAGCGTTTCCATTCGGCCTCAGTGAAAACATCGCCGAACAGCCATTCACTGATCTGTTGCGCGGTGGCTTTGCCATCCAAACTTTCCAGGATGTTTCGCACCAACGCGGTCGGATTTTCCCTCGCCAGATTCTTGATCGACGCCAGGTCGGTCGCCTTTCGTGCGAGAAAATGTTCCGGCGCCAGTGGCGTAAGATTCTCCGCCGCGTACTGGGTCTGCATGGGATGGGACTTCTTGCTGGCAAAATCGATTACAACCTGATTGAATAGGAGGTTCCATTCGCGCACGCGACCGAATCCCCAGCTCTTATGCAGACAAAATGTGCCGGGCTTTAGTTTTTCCAGTTGCCCGGCGGCTTTAGAACTGAGCTTGCCAGCTTCGACGAGTTTTTCCAATTCCGCGTCCATCAATATGACTCATGAGTCGCATTTGACCTATAAGTCCTATGGGGTGAGCGCGCAATTTACGATTGCCGCGCGCCTCGCGGCATGAAAACCTGCCCGCCGTGACGACGAGCATCTGGTTTTGGATTGCCTTTCATATCGGCGTCTTCATCGCGATTGGCATCGACCTCGTCACCTTTAAACTCCGCGGTCGGGAATTAAGCTTACGCGCTGCGGCTCAACGAAGCGCACTGTGGGTGCTCGTGTCCCTTGGATTTAACGCCCTGGTCTGGCGCATCAAGGGACCACATCTCGCTCTCGATTTTCTGACCGGCTATCTCATCGAGTATTCGCTGAGCATGGATAACATTTTTGTTTTTGTGTTGATCTTCGCACATTTTCGTGTTCCCCCACGCGCACAGCATCGCGTTTTAGTCTGGGGAATTATCGGCGCACTTATCATGCGCGGCACCATGATCCTGTGCGGTATCGCGCTCGTGCAACGCTTTCATTTCGTTCTTTATCTTTTCGGGCTTTTCCTGGTTATCACGGCAGCGCGAATGTTTTTTAGAAAACATCCAGCGCGTGATTTCAGAGAGGGTTGGGTATTGCGGACGTGCCGCCGGGTTCTTCCCATCACGCGCGAATTCCGTGCCGAACATTTTCACGTGCGCGTGGATGGTCGCTGGATGTTCACTCCGCTCGCTCTGACTATGATCGTGATTGAGACCACGGACCTGATCTTTGCGGTCGACTCAATACCCGCGATCTTCGCGATTACGCGCGACCCGTTCATTGTTTATACATCCAATATTTGCGCGATTCTCGGCTTGCGGTCCCTCTACTTCCTGCTGGCACGTTTGATGGATCGTTTCATTTACTTGAGAACAGGGCTCGCATTCGTGCTGGGCTTTGTCGGGATCAAAATGATTATCGCGGATTATTTACCAATACCGAGGACCCTTTCGCTTGGAATCATTGTCCTGATTCTCGCAGTCACCATAGGTATTTCGATTCTGAAGACGCAGAACCGTGGTGCAGCCGAACACCGAAAATAAAGTATTGCCTTTGCCGTTCGGAATCGTTTAACTGGTTCGGAGCGCCTATGAAAACCATCCTTTGCATCGCGGTCGTTGCTGGCCTGGCCAGCGGAACCTTCGCCGATATTCAAGACCCCCCTTCGAACGATTATGGTCCAACACGCAAGCTCGGTCGCGGGCTTTCCAATTTTTTCATCGCTCCGACTGACTTTTTTGTGACGGTTAACCAAGTCAACCAAACGGAAGGTAATTCCGCGGCGGCTGGTTATGGCGTTTGGCGCGGACTGGGGCGCGCCGGCGCGCGCCACGTGGCCGGCCTTATTGAGATTTTGACATTTCCCTTTCCAATCTGGCGGGAAAGCTATTATCCCATACTGCCGCCAGATATCCCTTATATTCATGCGAGCTACCCGGAATTTCCCCCTGCGGTCGGTAACGAATCGAAATATCCCTACGTGCGCGATTCGCACCAGGATTTCAACTAGCATTCGCCTCGTCGAACCTGGCGTGTTGTTCTTGAAAATTCCGACGGCCCCGCGGGCGTGAGGTGTCGGCAATTGTCTAGTCGCTGA
>QHOK01000137.1 GCA_003218755.1 Verrucomicrobiota bacterium | reverse complement strand
ACCAGCTATTCGGCGCTGAACTAGTCGAGATTCGAAGTGATCCGCCTACGCTTGAGGCTACGGCGTGACAATGGCTCAGAGAATCGACAATGTGAATCGAACGAGCAGATTGAAGAATGTTCGTGGGGCATTACGGCGTTGCGTTTGCGGTCAAAACGGAGCGAAACAAAATCCCGCTCTGGGTTTTGTTCGTGGCCGTGCAGCTGCTGGATTTTTTGTGGGCGCCATTTGTTCTGCTTGGGATCGAGAAGGTGCGTTTCGTTGCCGGGATCACCGCGACTAATGCGCTCGATCTTTATTACATGCCTTACACGCACAGCCTCCTCGGCGCGCTCTTCTGGTCGGCGGTAGCGTTTGCAATTTACAAAATCGGCTGGCGCAACATTGCCTTGACCAGCGCGGCGTTGCTCGTGGGATTCGCCGTTTTTTCGCATTGGCTTCTCGATCTGATTGTTCATCGTCCCGACCTCGCCATCTATGACGACACGTTGAAAGTCGGCTTCGGTCTTTGGAATTATACAGGCATCGAATTTGTATTGGAGATCGGAATCCTTCTCATCGGCGCGGTGCTCTATTTGAAACGCAACGGCGCGATCGCGCGGAAGATCGGCATCATCATTTTCACTGCGGTGCTGGTCTTGATTCAAACAAGCAACACCTTCGTGCGCCGGCCGCCCTCTTCCGATCGCGCCTTCGCGATCACTGCGCTCGTCTTCTACACGGTTTTCGCGGTCATCGCGTTCCTTCTGGAGAAACGACGCGCAAGTCCGTCGTGATTTTCTGTTGCGCTAATGTCGATCTTATTGGTCTTCATGAAGCGAAAGTCGAACGGTCGACGAATAAGTTTTCACCAAGGAGATCACGAAGGTCACGAAGAGAACAAGTGCAGTGGCCGGGGGAAGTTGATGGTTGATAGCGTAAAGCTCCGTCGGAGCCACGCTCCTTTACGGAGTTGAGAGCAAGTTCGAAAGAACGACGTTCAGAAGATGGAGATAAAAAGACCTGGTTCACAACCGTCCGGCAAAGGGGCGGCGGATTGGTTTACGGGTAACGTTCGCATTGATCCGCTGTTCGAGGCGCCGGAACCGGCGCGCGTTCGTGGCGCAAGCGTCATGTTCGAGCCGGGTGCTCGCACCGCGTGGCATACACATCCACTCGGTCAGACGTTGATCGTCATTTCGGGTCTTGGGTGGCGCAGCGTTGGAGCGGCCCAATCGACGAAATCCGGCCAGGCGATGTCGTCTGGTTTGCGCCGGGCGAAAAGCATTGGCATGGCGCTACGCCGACCACTGCGATGACGCATATCGCCATTCAGGAGGCCGCCGAGGGCAAGGTCGTCGAGTGGATGGAAAAGGTCAGCGACGAACAATACGGCGGGAGAAGTTGATGGTTGATAGTTGAGAGTTGAGAGCTGAACGAAGAATTGCGGAAACCGGATCGCGGATATCGGAATGAAACGCGCGCGGCGCGCGACATGGAAAGGTTAGCGCAGCACATGAGCGGCTACTATTCCGGTGACTCCGTCCTGCAACGCGTGCGCGATCATGCCCGGTCTCAAGCTTCGGCGCCAATGCGCGAGCAGTCCGAGCATTGCCGCTAACACCGCGATCAACACAACAAATCGCCAACCTTGGTAGCCGTGACCGAGCGCGAAAGCGGTCGCTTGCAGGACAATTCCGCCGGCCACAGCGTGCGTCAGCGCGGTGAACTGGCGTTGTAAATACCCGCGATAAATTAGTTCTTCACAAAACCCGGCGGTCAGCGATGTCGCCAAAAAAAGCACGACTTCAATCGGCCCCTGCGGAAGGAGATTGCGGATCGCTTGGTTCGGAGCGGTTTTGAGGAAGTAATCGAGTCCACTCAATACGCCGGCCGAAACGATGAGAAATGCGATCGCAATCGCGATATCGCGAACAATGTGAATCGGGCGCGCCCAACTGCCGCCAACCAGATCAGCCATCCGAATGCCGCGTTGACGCGCGCCGAACCAAATGAACGCTACAACAGCCCATTCGAAAATGATGATAACGATATAACCGAACGCGCGGCCAATCTTCGATCCCAACGGAGTGAGACTTCCAGTGTGAGCGCTTGCAAACGAAAAACCGAACAGGATTAGAAGGAGAACAACAGTGTGCCAGGCAGGCGCGACCGCGCGTTGGACCGAACTGTCATTCGCTAAATTTGGAGCCATGGCCCGTAAAAGCAGATATATCGATAGGCTGAAACGCTGAGTGGAGCGAATGGGATGAGGTGCGAACCGCACTTGTGTTTCATAAAAGGGTCCGAGCCGGACTGGCATTATTGACGAGGGTAGGGAGGGAGTGAGCGTCGGGGTAGCAAACGAATTTCAAAAGCTGAGTAAGCTGATGCATAGTAACCACCTTCGCTGAAGCTACGGCGCGTCAGGAGCGGCTTATGATGGCGGACGATTGAAGAAGGCGCGAGCGGCAACTATTCTGCGCCAATTGCGATGAACGAGCGACGAATCGCCGATGACGTGATGCTTATGTCGTTTCCGTGGCGGACGCTTGGGATCGACTTCAGACGAAACGTGACATTGCTGCGGCTCGCGGACGGCCGAGTCGTGGTTCATTCCACAGCGCGATTCACTGAGCAGGATATTGCAGCAATCAGGCGCTTCGGTGAACCAAGCTGGTTAGTGGAAGCGACGTTGATGCACGACACGTTTGCCAAAGAAGGTCGGAAGGCTCTGCCAAATATTCCCTACCTGGCTCCGGACGGTTTCGCGAAGGCAAGCGGAGTGCAGACGGACTCTTTGTTGCCTCCACCGCGAGATTGGGACAGCGAGATTGATGTGTTGCGCATCGACGGAGTGCGAATGAATGAACACGCTTTGTTTCATCGGTGGTCGCGCACGCTCGTGGTGGCGGACCTCTTCTTTTCGTTCCCGGAGGAGACATCTGGGTGGCCGCGCTTTTTTTTGCGACATGTCATGCGTCTGCCGCGATTGTTTGGAATCAGTTCTTTCTACCGCCGACTGATAATTCGCGACAAGCTCGCTTTTGAACGGTCCATGAATGCGCTATTGAATTTGGATTTTGAACGAATGATCGTGGCGCATTGGAAATCGCTCGACACAAACGCCAAGCCCGCTGTCGAGCAAGTGCTCACGAAAGCCGTGATCGACCGTTGACCGCGCAACGATTTTCAACGCGAAGGTCAGTCCGGTAGGTGCGCTAAGAAGTCATCAACAATTTTCCAAGTTTGCTCTGGCTGCTCCAGCCATGGCATGTGGCCACATTTGTCAATGAACGCGAGTTTCGAATTCGCGATTAGCGAGTGCGCTTCACAAACATTCGCTTCTCCTGCCAGATCTTGCCGCCCTTGAAGGAGAAGAACGGGAGCCGCGATGGTCCCGAGTTTCGGCCGGATGTCGTACTTTCCCTCAGCCTTAATAAAGGCAGGAGGAACGCGGAAATTGTAATCCTTGGGATCAAGTTCCATCGCCATCTGTAACGCTTTCTTTCGATCGTAGAAGTAAGCCGCGGTTGCCGCGCGCAAACGTTCAAAGTTGGCCCGGTCAAAATTGGCTGCTTCTCGCGCAGGCTCTCTCCAGAAGTCGCGTATTTCGATTTCAGACGGCCACAATCGCGTGCTTTGATTGTCGACGAACACACCGAGGTATTCGTAGGTGATCGGACCAGAGCCGAGCGTGACTACTGCACGGACTGCGTCGGAGTGTGTGGCCGCATAAGCAAGGCCCAGGATCATTCCCCACGAGTTTCCGACCACAATAAACTTCTCGGTGTGCAGGTGCTTACG
>QHOK01000105.1 GCA_003218755.1 Verrucomicrobiota bacterium | reverse complement strand
GTCTGGATTTGACCCCTGCGTCGCAGGAACAGAAAGATTGGTCGCCAATAAATGCGGCACAGTTCCGACAACGCGCTTAGCGCCTGGTCGGGCGGCGCTTGCGATTCCCCGGCGTCGAGGACCATCGTCCAGCGAGTGGAGGCGAACAAATCTTCGCGCGTGGTTTCGGTCGCGAACGTCGCAGGCATGCGACGTTTTTATCCGGTGGGAGGAAATAAGCAAGCCTAATACGCGAGAGATGCGCTAACTCCGCCACGCGGGCGACGCAACCGACTAACTCACCCGCACGGATTGGGAAAATTGAAAGGAATTTAAATCATGCCGAGCTTCATGCGCCCTGCTTCGCTGATCATGTTTTGATTCCAAGGGGGGTCCCAAACGAGCTGGACATCGGCTTCATCCACTCCGTCGATCGACAGAATCTTGCTCTGCGCATCGTGCGCGATGGCCGGTCCCATGCCACAGCCAGGCGCGGTCAGTGTCATTTTCACTTCCACCCGCGTGCCGCCGTCGTCCTTCCTGGTCAAGCGACAATCATAAACCAGGCCGAGATCAACGATATTGACCGGGATCTCCGGATCGTAGCATTGCCGCAACTGGTTCCATACGTCTTCTTCTGAAACTTCACCGTCTGTGCTTATAGTTTTTGCGGCTTCCTGCGCCTGCGGTTTTTGCAGACCGAGCGCATCGAGGTCTTTCTCTGCAACGCGCGCCAGGCCCTGGTAAGTTGCAATGGTATAGCTTCCTCCGAGGCTTTGCGTGATCACACCCTGCGTTCCCGCCGGGATTGTAGTCTTTTGGCCGCTTGGAATCTGGATCGCCTCGCAATCACGGCTCAATGTGAATTCAGTGTTCTCGTACATGCGTTTCTGTCTTTTGTCATTCCGAGCGAAGTCGAGGAATCCCTCGACTTATTTGGGACCAACGACGTCCGCTGTCCTCGCGCGGAACAGTTATAAACTATTATGCCACAGATCAAGAAAATGACGAAATCCGAATGACGAATGCCGAAAGAATGTCGAAGTCCTGAATGACCAATAGAACGTTGCGCGCTTTGATCATTCCATCGTGCTTCGTCATTTAATACACATCGCGCTTGTAGCGCTTATCGCTTTTGAGTTTCTCAACGTATTCGTTGGCTTGCTCGACGCTCTTTCCGCCCTGCTCCTGCACGATTTTGCGCAGCGTAGCATCGACGTCTTTGGCCATCCGGCGCGCGTCTCCACACACGAAAAAGTGCGCGCCTTCGGCGTCGATCCAATTCCAAATTTCACCGGCATTTTCCTTCATCCGGTGCTGAACGTAAATTTTCTCTGGTTGATCGCGTGACCAGGCGCAATCGAGCCGTGTGAGAATTCCCTCTTTCATAAACGCGTTGAATTCCTCTCCGTAGGCAAAATCGCAAATCTCGTGTTGCGATCCGAAGAAGAGCCAGTTTTTCCCTTTCGCCCCGGTGACTTTTCGCTCCTGCAGATAAGCGCGGAACGGCGCCACGCCGGTTCCAGGTCCAACCATAATGATTGGAGTGTCAGGATCGTCCGGCAGATGAAAGTGTTTTGCCACACTGGGGAACACGGGCACCGGCACGTCATCGGCGCGTTCCGCGAGAAAAGATGAAGCAACCCCTTTCCGGAGGCGACCATTACTTTCGTAGCGGACGACGTCCACGATGAAGTGCACTTGATCGGGATACGCGTTTAAGCTTGAGGCCACTGAATAAAGTCGCGGCTGTAATTTCGTAAGTAGCGCGACAAACTCCTGCGGCGTGAAACGGGCAGAAGGATGTTCTGAGATGAAATCGATTATTTCCATGCCCCAAAGGTAAGTCTCGAGGTCCTGTTTGCGGTCTGGAGCGAGAAGGTAGCTCAACGTAGGTGCGGCGGAGGCCCGTTGCGCAATGGCTCTCAAAAACTTGGGCGTGGGTTGCGTGATGCTGTAATCGCGCAACAACGCTTCGCGGAGGCTCGTTGACTCTCCTCTGGGCCGAGGGACGTCTTCGTGGCCGGTGAGCCCGAGTGCGTGAATAATTTCATCGACCAGCTGCGGGTTGTTGGTTGGATAAACGGCCAGCGAGTCGCCCACTTCGAAGCTCAAACCCCATCCTGTCAGATCGAGTTCGAAATGGCGTGTATCCTTCTCAGACTCCGAACCGCTGAGACGGCGATTAACGAGCATGCGAGCGGGAAATGGGTTTGCCCGTGTGTAGCGCAGGGGAGCAACGGCAGGGATAGTTTCAGCATGCATAGGGCAAAATTTCAGACACGAATCTCACGAATTTACACGAATTACAACGATTCGTGTCCAATAGTGGACTTAGCCTTTCGAGATTCGTGGCAATTAGTGCAATTAGTGTCTCTAGCCATCGTTTCCGATTGCGAGCGTAGGGCAAACTTCCATGGCGCGCTGTGCGGCAGCGGTTTCCTCGGGTGTTTCGGGTTGCTTAAAAAAACGAACAGCAGTTTCGTCGCGATTGTAAGTGATGAGATGCGGCGCTTCTTCGAGACAAAGACGGCACAATGCGCAGCTTGTATCCACATACCACTGGCCGGGCACGTTCTCGGGCTGTTTGCTCAATCTGTCCGCCATAATTCCGCTAGAGATTCAACGCGCGAGAGGAACCGTGCTGGAGTGTCCTTTCGCGAGGCCGAGGTTTTCTCCGTGCTTCTGAAGCCGGCGCGATTGCGAAATCCACCTGTCGTTTGAACGCGTCAATCCGGGCGACAAAGACGGATACCTCGTCACCGACGCTAAATCGTTTGCGCGACCGTCTGCCAATGAGCTGCCTTCGAGCGGGTTCAAACAAATAAAAATCATCCGTCAGTGAGGAGACGTGGATAAGCCCGGTGATCAGGGCATCCGGCAATTCCACCATCAACCCGTAGTTGCGGACATCGACAATCGAAGCGCGGAAAATCTGCGGGTTGCGTTGATCGAGTTGCCGCTGAAAAAATTCGAGCTTCTTCAATTGCGCGGCGTCGATCTCCGCATCGGCTGCGGTTCGCTCGGTGGTTGAAATGTGCTCGGCGATTGAAGCGATTTCGCCCATGTCAGCACCGTAAGGATGGCGCGCTGCGTCGCCTCGTCGGCGTGGCGCGCCGCCCTTACCCAACGCGCGGTGCACGACCAGATCGGCATAACGCCTGATTGGACTGGTGAAATGTAAATAATTCGCCTTCGCCAGCCCGTAATGACCCAGCGGCTGCGGAGCGTAGCGGGCGCGTTTCAAACTTTTGAGCAGAGCGACCTTGAGAGCTTGCTCTTCGGGCTTTCCATGGATTGAGGCCAGCAAGCGCTGCAGCTCTGCGCGATGGGTCAGATCCCCAGCCTTGTAGTTAAAGCTGAGCACGAATTCGCGATACTCTGCGAGTTTCTCCGGGTCCGGATTTTCGTGAACGCGATAGACGGTGGGAATCGCGTGCTTCTTAAGCTCGCGCGCGACAGCCTCGTTTGCCGCCAGCATGAACTCTTCGATTAGCTGGTGCGATTCGTCGTTCTCAATACGCTCTAATCTTATTGGATGGCCCTGTTTATCGACTAAGACTTTTACCTCTGGAAAGTCGAGATCGAGCGCGCCATGCTCGAATCGTTTCCGCCGCAATAAGGCAGCGAGTTCCCAGGCAAGATGCAACCGTTCGCCCAATCGATCGCGAGGTGGGGACGTCAAGATCGCGTAGGCTTGTTTGTAGGTAAGCCGGTGCGCGCTGCGAATCACACTGTGTGCAAAACGCGCGCTTTTCACCACTCCATGCTTATCGAAATGAATGAACACCGAATGTGTGAGTCGATCGACTCCTGGGTTGAGGCTGCAAACGCCGTTGCTTAATCGCTCCGGCAACATTGGAATAACGCGGTCGGGCAGATAAACGCTGTTGCCGCGCTGGCGCGCTTCGCGGTCCAGCGCGCTCCCGGGCCTTACGTAGGTGGCGACATCGGCAATATGCACACCGAGGCGCCATCCGCTCCCGGTCTTCTCAACTTGAATCGCGTCATCGAAATCGCGCGCATCATCAGGATCAATTGTGACGATAAATTCGTTGCGCAAGTCTTCGCGCTCCTCGAGTTGCCGTGCATCGATATTTTCAGAAATCCGCTCTGCCTGATCCAAAACATCCTTCGGAAATTCTGCGGGCAGATGATATTTGCGGATGATCGAGAGCATGTCGATGCCCGGCGCGGAGGCCGGCCCGAGCACTTCGATGATTTCCCCTTCGGGATTGACGTGCCGCGATTCCCAGGGCTCCATGCGAACGACGACTTTGTCGCCAACACTCGCGGATGTCCCAAGCCGCTGATCTCGCTCAGGGCGTACGTAGATGTCGTGCACAAACCGCGGATCATCGGGTACGATATAGTAAAAATTCCGCGACCGCTGCAACGTGCCGACAATCGTATCGTGAGCACGCTCCAGGATTCGAATCACGCGTCCCTCCCGCCGTCCTTTGATTCGCCCGTAAGGTTCATCGCGCGATATGCGCGCAACCACACGGTCGCCATGCATCGCCGTTCCAATGTTTTCCGCCGCGATGAAAATATCCGGCTCTCCGGGTGTTTCCGGTATGAGAAATCCGTAGCCGGCCTGATGAATCGACAATTTGCCGGCAACCAGGTCCGCCTCAGCCGGAAGAACAAATCGATTCTTGCGGATGCGCGCGATTTCGCCAGCGCGCTCGAGCTCACGCAGGATTTTCCGCAATGCAACTCGTTCGCTGGCGGTCAGGCCGAGTTTGCGAGCGATGTCAATCTTGTTAAGCGGCCGATAGTCTTTTCGGGACAGGAGCGCCAGAACTTGTTCTCGAATCTTACGTCCGTTTACAGCCATTTGGGCGAAATAATATGGTCAGGTTTATCGACTTAACGCGATTTCAACCGGAGGTCTAACTATGCGAAAGGCGATTATTGCCGGGGCATCGGCGATTTTACTGGCGGCGATCGCTTCGTTTGCTGCAGGAGGAGCTAAAATGAAGATCACAAGTTCTGCTTTCCAGCAAGGCGCGAACATTCCATCCAAATTCTCATGCGACGGCGCCAACACCAGTCCGCCTTTGCAGATTTCGGATGTCCCTTCGGAAGCGAAAAGCCTTGTCTTGATTGTCGATGATCCTGATGCGCCGAGCGGACTATTCACGCATTGGGTGATTTGGAACATTTCTTCACAGACCACCACCATTGCGGAAGGAAGCACGCCTAAAGGGGTGCAAGGCACAAACGACTTCGGCAAATCGGGCTACGGCGGGCCCTGTCCGCCCTCTGGCACGCATCGTTATTATTTCAAAATTTTCGCGCTCGATCGCGAGCTAGACTTGCCGTTCGGGGCAAAGCGCGGCCAGCTGGATGCGGCGATGAAAGGTCATGTGGTTGCGCAGGGCGAAGTGATGGGGCGCTATTCGCGCAAAAAGTAACTGTAGCGGCGGTCTGCGACCGCCGAAGGCAGCGTTTTGGCCGTACTTCGCAGAGCGAAGCGACTACAGTTCGAATAATCGCGCATTTGAATTAGTCTCAGTCGTGATGCGCGAGAGGATCTGGAAAATCGGGGAGCGCGTTTTCAACGTTTCCCGGCGCGGCTTAATCATGGGCGTGTTGAATGTGACCCCCGATTCGTTTTCCGACGGCGGCAACTTTTTTGCGCTGGAGAAAGCAATAGAGCACGGCCTGAGAATGGCGGCAGAGGGCGCGGACATCGTTGACGTCGGTGGAGAATCGACGCGACCTGGCGCCGAAACGATCCGTGCCGAGGAGGAATTACGTCGCGTGGTTCCAGTGATCGAAAAATTACGAGCAAAAATCGACGCGCCGATTTCAATCGACACCTCAAAAACTGAGGTGGCGCGTGTTGCGATTCACGCAGGCGCTTCGATTGTGAACGATGTGACTGGCGGGCGAGGAGACAAAGGAATGCTGCCGCTCATCGCGGAAACCAACTCGGCTTTCATCATCATGCATATGCAAGGAACTCCGCGGACGATGCAGAATCAGCCGCGATATTCGGATGTTGTTTCAGAAATTGCTGATTTTTTTCGACAACAATATGCGCGCGCCATAGTTTATAATATTGATCCCATGGCGATTGCGTTTGATCCTGGCATTGGTTTCGGGAAAACGTTCGATCATAACTTGGAGTTGCTCGCGCAGCTTGAGCGGCTTCGCGCGCGTGATCGGCCACTCGTTGTTGGTGTTTCCCGCAAATCATTCCTGGGGAAGCTGATCAATTCGCCCGAAATGAGCGACCGGCTCGCGCCTGCGCTGGCGTTGACTTCACTCCTGCGCGCGCGGGGCGCAGACGTGTTGCGCGTTCATGACGTCAGAGAAAATGTAAGTGCCTTGCGCGTAACTGAGGCAATTCTTCGGAGGGCAGGATGATTCATCAACTCATCGATCTCTGGTTCAGGGGCTGGCGCAGTCTGATTGAAATCATTCTGCTGAGCGTGGCGATTTATTACGGCTACCTCTATTTCCGCGGAACGCGGGGCGCGAAAGTGTTGACCGGGCTGGCGATTGTTTTTTTGACGCTGACGTTAATTTCGACTCTGCTCAACCTAGTTGTCATCGGCTGGATCGTGCGGAGCTTCTCGGTTTTCCTCGCGGTCGCGTTGCTGGTGATCTTTCAGCCGGAACTGCGGCGTGGCCTCGCTGCGCTGGGTGGCCACCCGATTTTCTCGCTGACGAGCGAAAAACGAGAAACCGTCCATGATCTGGCGGAGGCGGTAGCGCAACTGGCAAATAAACAGTTCGGCGCGCTGATCGCGATCGAGCGCGATACATCGATTCGCGTTTACGAAGAAACAGGCGTAGTAATTGACGGCGAGTTTTCTGTTGAGCTGATCCTGACCATCTTTCATCCTAAGGCGGCGTTGCACGATGGCGGAGTGATCATTCGGAATGGACGAATTGCAGCTGCAGCATGCATTTTTCCTGTGAGTCAGCGGGAAACGCTAGACCGCAGCCTGGGATTACGTCATCGCGCCGGGCTCGGGATAACCGAGGAATCGGACGCTGTAGCGGTCGTCGTGTCGGAAGAGACCGGCAGTATTTCCATTTGCCACCGGCGGAGAATCGAGCGCAATTTCACGCCCGAAACGTTCCGTCAACGAATCGCGGAAATTTTGTTGCACAGTAAATATGAAGAGCCTGATTCTGAACAACTGGCGCGCGAAGTTGATCTCTCTCCTGCTCGCGACAACGCTTTGGTACCTCATCAAAAAGAACGTAGTGACGACGCCCTCGCCGTCTGAGAGGCCCTCCCCGGCGCCAGCTACTCAAACGCGCTAAGGGTGCGATTTAGCCCGGATATTTCATATCCGCTCAGCGGGAAGCTGAGCAGCCCTTTCGGGGCAAGCGGTTTCGCGTTCTTTCCACGCTGTTGTTCGAGTTACATTTTGATCGGTGCAACTCGCTCGTTGGAAAGGGCTGGGCTACCTAGCAACTTCAACGGAAGTAGCTGCCCTTCGGGCGCATTTTTCGCCGGGGTACCGAAGAATGCGAGTTAGCGCAAAAAACGCGACAGATTCTCTTCTTCCCAGCGTCGCGCTCGCCGGTAATAAGGAAATTCGCGCTCTCGGCGGTTGAATTCTTCGGTGTGAACTCGTCGGCGGTTCGCCGACAGCGTTTGATCCGGCACGACCGAATGCAGCATCTCGTGATAAAGCACGTAACGCAAAAACCAAAGCGGGACGAACGGCTGGTCCAGCGCAGGATTGATCCGAATAACCCGATCTTCCTCCTGAATTGTCCCAAAGATGAAATGTTCTCTTGGGCGGTGCTTTCGTCGGCGACCCCAGATGACCTTGTACCTGCGGAGACGCCCACGAAAATACCGTTCGTTCAAGTTATCAAAGATGGCGCGCAGATCGAAATACGTTCCCTCATGACGCAAATTTAAGTGGCGCTGCATCGGCAGCTTTGGATGAGCAAGCTTCCGTTTCGTCTTTTTCTTCTTCTTGGCCATGGGAATCCTTTCAAAAACGAGGAGGTGGGGAGACTACTTTAGTGGCCTCCAAATGTAGTGACAAGTAAAGCGGCAATTTTGTCTCAAAATTATTGTAAGCTGCTTACTTGCAGTTAATTAGCTGCCGCTGAGAAACGCTACGCGTTCAACGTGAGCACAGAACAAATCAGCTGCTGATCAATCAGAAGCTTCCTTCATTTGGCCTTGAACCTCTGCTCGCGGCTTTTTCGGATTTGGCCGTCGGACGTTGGATGTTTTGCCAGCGTCGCAACTTGTGTATAATCGTTCTAATTTCAGGTGAAGGCACTGGACGTTTAACGGATCACACAGCATGACGCCTTTTCTGCGAAAATTGCTCGGCCAAAACTGGCTTCTGCTGGTGACGATGCTCGCGCTCGCGATTTTTGGTGTCGTAGCCATCTACAGCGCGACTTCCACGCGCACCGACGCGTACGCAGCGGATTTCTGGCGAAAGCAGGCGAATTGGGTCGCTGTCGGCGTCTTTGCATTCATGGTGACGAGTTTGATTCACTACCGCTGGATCCGCTGGGGCGCGTTGCCGATGTATCTAGCCGGCATCGTCTTTCTGATCCTGACGAAGTTTATCGGCACCAAAGTTTATGGGGCGCGCAGCTGGCTGCATTTGGGCCCGATCAATTTTCAACCGGCACAGCTTGCGGTTGTCGCCGGGATTATGGTTTTGGCGATATTTTTAACTCAATTTCGCGAAATGCATCCGATGCTGCGGTTGCTACTCTCGGGAGCGATTGCGGGAGCACCGTGCCTGCTCATCCTGATGCAGCCCGATCTGGGCGAGGTTATCATTTGGATTCCGGTGCTCTTGGCGCTGTGGTTCGTCGCGGGACTGCCGCTGCGCTATTTAATTTGCGTCATTCTCATCGGAATCGCTTTTGTCCCAATCGCGATCCATTTCGGGCTTAAGCCATATCAGCAACAGCGGATCACCGCCTTTACTCACCCTGACATCGATAAACAGGGGTCCGCGTGGGCAATTAATCAATCTCTCATTGCCATCGGCTCAGGCGGTTGGTCGGGAAAGGGATTCAAGGCGCCAAACACGCAGATCGAGCTTGGCTTCCTTCCCGCTACTGCTGTGCACAATGACTACATTTTCTCCGCCATCGGAGAGCAATGGGGATTTGTCGGTGGAATACTTCTCATTGGTGGGTTCGCCTTGCTCCTGCTGACGTGTCTCTTTGTCGCGTTTTTTGCCGGTGATCAATTGGGTCTGCTTCTGGTCGTGGGGATCAGCGCCCTCATCTTCACACACATTTTTCAAAACATGGGAATGACGATCGCGATGCTGCCAATCACCGGTGTGCCGCTACCCTTGATCAGTTACAGCGGTTCTTTCGTGTTAATGATCATGTTTGGCCTCGGACTTGTGAACAGCGTTTGGATCCACCGAAGAATCCCCGCGTGACCAAAGTGGTAGCGCGCGACCGCCGGGCACGCCCGGTCTTTGGCGACTGGCTCTGGCCGCGCGATTTACTTAGACCTGCGGTTGCCTAAAATCGGCTGCGACACATGGAAGTCGATTACAAGGTCAAGCTGGACATTTTCGAAGGGCCGCTCGATCTGCTCCTTTACCTGATCAAACAGGATGAGATCGACATCTACGATATCTCGCTTGAACGCATCACCAGCCAGTACCTCGAATATCTTCAAGCTTTCAAAGAACTGAATATCGAGTTAGCCGGCGAATTTGTGGTGATGGCGGCGAATCTGATTTACCTGAAAAGCCGCAGTCTTTTGCCGGTCGACCAACAGCCGCCCGAAGAAGACGCCGGGGAGGATGACCCCCGCTGGGAGTTAATCCGGCAACTGATCGAGTATAAGAAGTTCAAAGAAGCGGCAGCCGAATTGCATCTGCGCGAGCTGGAACAAGAGAGGATTTTCGCGCGAGAAGGTGGCCCCGCTTCGGACCTACAGGAACCGTTGCGCCTGGGCGAAGTCGGAATTTTTCAACTCATTAACGCTTTCCAAACGGTGATCAAAAGGATCGAAGCGCGACGGGATGTACAGGAAATTTTTGGCGAGCGCTTTAGCGTTTCGGAGAAGATTGACGCGATTTTGCAGCGTGTTGCGACTGGCGCTCCGCTACGTTTTTCTGATTTGTTTGGAGCTGTCGTGTCGCGTCTGGAAGTAGTGGTGACTTTTCTCGCACTTCTGGAGCTCATCCGTCTCAAACAAGTTCGCGCCGTCCAGAAAAACATCTTCGAAGAAATTGAAATTGCGGCCGCGGCAACGTGAGCGTCTGAAGCCATGCCGCGAATTTTGATCGCCGGGTGTGGTTACATTGGACAAGCGGCGGCCGATTTATTCCATGCTGCCGGCTGGGCGGTGGAAGGCTGGACTCGTTCCACGGAATCCGCAGCGAGGCTGTCAGCAAAGCCATATCCCGTACGCGGAGTTGATGTTTCACGCCGCGCTCAGGTCGCTGAATGCGCCAAAACGTTTGATGCAGTTATCAACTGCGCCAGTTCAAGTGGAGGCGATGCCGAAATGTATCGTCAAGTTTACCTCGATGGCGCACGCAATCTCCTTGAAATGTTTCCGGGATCAAAACTGCTCTTTACGAGCAGCACTAGCGTTTACGCGCAACGCGATGGCTCGTGGGTCACGGAAGAGAGCGAGACCGAACCGGCGCGCGAGACGAGTCGAGTCCTGCTTGAAACGGAAGGATTGGTGCTCGACCGGCGCGGTATCGTCGCCCGGCTCGCTGGAATCTATGGACCGGGACGGTCTGCTTTGTTAAATAAATTCCTGGCGGGTACTGCAACCATTGATCCGGAAAATGATCGTTTCGTTAATCAAGTGCATCGGGACGACATCGCGGCAGCTCTTTTCTTGTTATTGAGTCGAGAAGCGGAGGGCACTGAGATTTACAACGTGGTTGACGATCAGCCGATCCTGCAAAGCGAATGCTACCGCTGGCTGGCGCAGAGGTTGAATCGACCGCTGCCGCCGCTCGGGAAATCAAAGCAGCAGCGTAAACGCGGGGACAGCAACAAGCGTGTGAGCAATGCGAAGCTGCGTCGTTTGGGCTGGACGCCACGCTATCCAGCATTTGCCGACGCAATGGAAAAAAGCATTCTGCCTAACTTGTCTGGACTGGATGTGAAGTGCTAACCGGTAAGAGTTGACGGTTGGATCGCCTTCTAAGGAACCGGACATGTAACAGCTTGCGCTCGCCACGGTCCGTCGTTTCGATCACGGTGCCATTTACAATGCCTGTATCACCATAAATCCTTACATGAAGATCTTCGAAACGCTTGTGCGTGTGTTGCCCGGGCGCAGGATGCTCGCGTAGAAACCGAATGTGTTCCTCCTTTGTGACGATTCCCACCGGCACCACATGCAGGAAATCAGGAGCGAGAATGTCTTCGAGAGCCACAGGGTCGTTCTCCACCTGTAGTCATCGATTTTCCAAGCTTAGCAATTCCTGTTTCGCCTGCTCGGCCGATTTCGGCCCCCGGCTGGCGTGGCATGAGAGGGCCGCCAAAGTAAGAAGCGCACACGCGATCACGCGACCCGACGATCTCATATTCATCTTCGGGCCAATGCCTACGTAACTTGCGCGGCGTCTGCGGTGGCGAGATCCGCGGTACGATAGCTCTCATGTCGTTCGCCGAAAAGCTGCCGGATTACCTCTTCTACAGGCACCTCCTGGACGTTGATGTCGCTAACATCGCAGGCTTCGAGCAGTTCGCGGCAGGTCTCGGTGACCTTTGCGCGCGGAACTTTTAGCTGCACCGAAACCGGCGTTTGTTCAGTTACTTCACCGAAGCGCGAAAGATCGCGCGTTGCCTCTTTTTCAAAGGTAAGACTCAGGATTTTGTAGCCTGAAAAGCGATCGACGATCTCTGCCAGCGGTCCATCGAAAAAGATTTTGCCATGATCGATCACCAGCACGCGATGGCACAACTCTTCGATGTCCTGCATGTAGTGGCTGGTAAGCAGCGTGACGATGTGATGTTCCTCATTGTAGATGCGCAGAAACTCGCGCACCCGTTTTTGACTCACCACATCCAGCCCAATTGTCGGTTCGTCGAGAAAGAGCACGCGCGGCTCGTGAATGAGCGCAGCGATCAATTCCATTTTCATTCGCTCGCCCAAAGAGAGTTCGCGCACCATCACGTTCATTTTGTCTCGCACCTCCAAAAGTTCCGATAATCCATCGACGACCTTTTCGAACCGGTTGCGGTCGATTCCGTAGATTGCGCGGTTGAGTTCAAGCGATTCCTGTGCGGGAAGGTCCCACCAGAGCGCATTCTTTTGTCCCATGAGCAAACTGAACTGGCGCTTCATCTCATTCCGCCTTTCCCATGGAACAAAACCCAGCACGCGTGCATCACCCGAGGTTGGGTTCAGCAGTCCGGAAAGCATTTTGAGCACAGTAGTTTTCCCGGCGCCGTTTGGACCGAGAAACCCGACAAACTCGCCTTCCTCGATTTGAAATGAGACCTGGTCTGCCGCTCGCGTCTCATCGTAGCGCCGCCTGAACAGTCCTTTGATCGAACCCCAGAGCCCGCGCTCTTTGCGGTAAGTGCGATACACCTTGGTCAATTTGGAAGCTTCAATTGCTGGCATAAAGCTTGAATCAAGCTACGTGGTGACGCTGCTTGAGCAAAATGACTGGCTGGTAACCGGCTGACGTTTCTCTGCGGTCAGAGATCGCCTCTACAGAACATCATCGAGACATGTCAGCAAATGCGAGACAGTCTCCTCGGTTTCATCGCCCATGTTGGAGAGCCGAAAGGTTTGGCCTCGAATCTTGCCGTAACCGGGATCAATCACTAAATGATGTTTGTCCCGAAGTTTCCTTGCGAATTCCAGCACGTCGATGCCTTTATTGTTTTTCACGCAGGTAAGCGTTTTAGAGCGAAATCCTTCCTCGGCAAAGAAATCGAACCCGGCAGTGCGCACCCAATCGTGCACCAGGGCATTCGTACGCGCGTGTCGAGCAAAACGCGCTTCCAGGCCTTCCTCGAAAATTTCGGCGAGTTTGAATTGCAGCGCGTGGATGTGCGCGATGCTGGGCGTGCTTGGCGTCATCCAGTTAGCCTGCTCTTTCTTGAACTCCAGGAAGTCGAAATAAAATCCGCGATTCGGAATCTTTTCAGCGCGTGCGAATGCTTTTCCTGAAACGGCGAACAACGAAAAACCCGGCGGCAGCGCCAGCGCCTTTTGAGCGCCTGTGAGCATCACATCGATGCCGAGCGCGTCCATTTCGATGTTCACAGCGGAGAATGACGAAACGGTATCGACGACGAGCGCAACGTCAGGGTACTTGGCGAGAACGCGGCAGATTTCCTCGAGCGGATTCATTACGCCTGTCGACGTTTCGTTGTGGATCAGTGTGACGGTGTCGAATTTTCCCGTGGCTAAGTGTCGCTCGACGGCTTTGTGATCGATGTGTTTCCCCCAATCGACTTGCAGTGGCTCTGCGTTCTTTCCGCAGCGTTTCGCGACATCGAACCATTTGTCCGAGAACGCGCCGCACATGCAGCAAAGCACGCCGCGATCGGCCAGGTTGCGAATTGAAGCTTCCATCACGCCCCACGCCGAGGAAGTGGAAAGAAACACCGGCTGCCGTGTTCCGAACAATGTCTGGAGTCCCGGGTGAATGGCGCGATAAAGATTCTTAAAATCTTCGCCGCGATGCCCGATCATCGGACGCGAAAACGCCGCCCAGGTGTTTTCTGAGACTTCAACCGGACCCGGAATGAAAAGCTTGTTGTGTGGAGTCACGGCAAACGGTCAACGGTGACCGCTCAATATTCAACGTTCAAAAAGCGCTGGGAAATCCTTATCCAAACAAGGAAGTACATCTCAAGCGTACTGACTCACCGCCTACTCCTGACTTTCGCCTTGCATCAGCGATACCGCCGATCACCGCAACCGGCAAATTCGATTCAATTAGGATGATCGTTATCCTGAACGACGGGGACGGTCCGGCGTCGAACTCTGCCAACGAAATACGGTCAAAACTCGCCGACGCCTTTGATGCAGCGGGCGTGAGCGCAGAGATCGTCGAGGTTGACGGCAAACAACCCGAAAGATTGACGCTACGCGCGGACGTCTGACTTTGATGTAATGAAAAATACATTCCTGGCGTTTTCTTCGGCAGGCCCGAACCGTGATTTTTCGAAAGGCACGCGTGAGCAGCCCTTTTGGGACGAACACGCGGCGTTTATCGATCAACTCGTCGCCAACGGTTTTATTTTGATGGGTGGTCCTTTGGTTGATGAAGGTGGCTCTCTGTTGATCTTC
>QHOK01000136.1 GCA_003218755.1 Verrucomicrobiota bacterium | reverse complement strand
GTATTCGTCGGCTGTCATTTAGGAAAAGATACCACGTCGATTATGCGCGCGGACTAAGAATTGGCTGCGTTTCGGAGGGTCGGATTTGCCCCGGGCGGTCGCGCTTATCAGGAGCTTGCAATTCCCAGGCCTGATGACTGTTTGCAGTCGCATCCTGGAAAACTCCCGTGACATAGCCGAATCGAATTTCAGAGCCGCCGTTCAGCTCAGCGTCGGTAATAGAAACGCCACCAATTTGCGTCCCATTTGTTGACCCCAGGTCTTTAAGCCGATTACCCATACGGCGATTTAGTCAGTAAAGCGTGCTGCGCCGACACTGTCGGGTCGTCGATGACTACGTCGTTCGAGGGAGCACGGCCAATCCTAATAAGGTCGCCAACTAACTCATGCGTTAATACATCAACTCCGTCGCAATCGAAAACCAAGCGAGCCATGCGCCTCCGATTTTTACCGAAAGCGTCACCTATTGTCCAGTGAATCGTCGGAATATCTTACAAGGGTGGGATGCCTCACCGCTTGACGCTGATTTCCCAGTATTTGACGCGATGCTTTGTGCGACTGCCGCTCTTCGCAGGGCAATCACAGAAATGGGAACATCGGCATCAAAAATCTGTTGGCCAAAAAATCAGAAACCCCCGGTGAGTTTCCCTCTTTTTCGCTGTGATGCGTGCCTTAGACAGCAGGCGGCGATGATTACGCATAAACCGCCATATGCAATCAGGTATTCCATGCGCTTACCTCATTTTTGGCAGGTACTGAAGTCGATAACTTCGGTTGCACTTGGACATTGTATTCGACACAGTCCGGAGACGGGTGGCCCCAGCGATCGCAATTGCAGCCGGGCGTCCCTTCGCTCGGACGTTGTGTCAGTTTACTACCTGCAACGTTCTGCAATCTCGGCTTAGGTGATCCGCTTTCGTCATGTAACAAAAGAATTGTTTTCATCAGTTACTCCCTTTTTGCTTGGCGAACCTACGGGCCGGCGCGATCGCAAGACTTCACGCGGCTTGGCTTTTTGCTTTGCGAAACTTGCTTAGACCGAAACCAACCGCGACGACCTGAAACTCCTCCTCGACGCCGAGCGCGAGGGCTTCGTCCTTTCCTTGTTTAATCGTCGACTATCGCGCACCGATCACAAGGTAACTTAAGTTGCCTATTACGACTTATCTTCGCCTAAACACTACGCTCTTGCCCTCGCGGCTTTGATCTAATCAGCGATACGCTGCCATTTGGTCGGCTGTTACGGCGAGCTAGATGCAATCGCGAACGCAATCGCGTACGCCAAGGATCAGATTTAGTATCAGATGGCCGTTGTGATGCTCACCAAAAAATCGCTGTCCCAACTTCGATTGGCGCTTCTGCGCGTTGCTTCCCAAACGACCAAGGCCTTTTGGCATTGCTACACATCGCTGGAATCGCTCTTGAAAGCCAAATGGCAAAGAATCCGGCCCCTGCGCCACCGACGATTTCTACACACGTTTACGAGATTCGGCCACGGGCCGATAAACACGGCATCGATCTTTTTTCCGATGTGCTGCCATACAGTCCACTGTGGTATGCCGGGCCAACCGCAATCAGCAATGCCATCAGCTTTGCCAAGTTTAACAGCGGTTCACATGATGCTGTGATTCGCGTTTACGATGACACTGGCAACGTGATCGAGACGGAGGAGGAAGCTGGTGATTTTAAAGAGTTCTGAAAGTTGCAGTTCTTCCCCGCTGATCCGTACGACGTTGTAGCTGCTAGCCTCCGCCGCCCAGCTTCCGCTCTCATTAAGTTCGACCCAGTGACCAGGCAGACGACTTCCAGTAAACGCAGGTATCCAAACCCAATGACGCCCTTTCTGCACGGTTGCCGTTGCCCGCGACGCTGGCGCTGCCGCCAAATCAAAATTCAGTTGTGTCGGCTCACCTGACTCGAGCGTTGTATTATTGATGGACGTTTTGACGGCACCCTTTACAACCAACGTGACTCGGTAATTGCCTGCCGGGAGACCCTCTAAAATGTAACGGCCGTTTACATCGGTCTTAACGGTTGTGAGCAATCTCCCGCCATTTTTCGTTTCGATCCGAATATCCGCGCCTTCTACAGAATGCCCCCTGGCATCCTTGACGATCCCTTCCAGCACCGAGCTGGCAGCCCATGCGCTTGCGGTAAAAAGAACCAAGCCAATGAAACCAATTCGAAGTGACGTGAGTAAGAGCATAAATAAATATTCCTTTCACTTGTCTTTTAGCAGCGCAGGAGCTTTGTCACAATATCCAGTTCGCGAACTTTGATAAGGCCAGTTTAGTTCCTCGAAACTTCTCGGTCTCGCATCATGCGGCAATAGCCAGTTGGGAACGGCCGGGCATGCCAGGTTTGCTTTGGCATACGTGATTCCATTGTTTTTTGATAATACACGTGCAAACTGAACACTAATTCGCGGAAGAGGGCAGTTGTGTCTATGTCCCATAGAAAATCGCCTCTGAATACGAGACGGCGACATTCAATCATCGGGTTTGAAATGATTCGGCTCGACCGGACCGCGGCTGAACCGTTGCACGAGCAACTATACCGCCAAATCCGCGATGAGCTGAGATCGGGCAGTTTTACCGGCGGCGCGTCTCGGCTTCCTTCCTCTCGAGCTCTGGCTGTCGACTTGGGAATCTCAAGATTGACAGTTAACCTCGCATTTTCGAAGCTTTACGGAGAAGGCTACCTGCGCTCGAAGGCCAGATCGGGAACGTTTGTAGCGCATCCGCTCCCTGAAACTTTTTTGACTGCTAACAAACCGAAAGCGTATCGGCTAGTTGGGCATCGACCTCGCATCTCCGGCCGAGTAAGAGCAATTCCGGATCAGCGCGTAGGGAAACAGTTTGATCTCGGAGCGCTGGGCGCCGGAGCAGGCGTCTCCTTAGTTCCCGGACTTCCAGCAGTCGATGAATTCCCCATCGATATCTGGGAACGGCTCAGATCGCAGGTGCTCGCACAAAAGGGTGCCCATCTACTGCGCCATGCATCGAGTCGTGGCGATGCGGATCTGCGCAAAGCAGTTGCCACTTACCTGTGCGATTTTAGAGGGGCACGCTGTCATCCGGATCAAATCCTGATCGTCGGGGGGATGCAGCAGGCGATGCTAATCAGCGCCATGGCGCTGCTGGACCCGGGCGAGGCCGTATGGATTGAAGATCCTGGTTTTCATCAGGCGCGAAGAGTCTTTATTTTAGCAGGCGCTAAAGTGGTTCCGAAGCCGCTGGATCAGGAAGGAATTGTGATCGCACGATCGCCAAAAGAAAATCAGCCAAAAATTATCCACGTAACACCTTCGCATCAGTACCCGCTCGGCATGACAATGAGTTTCGAGCGCAGGACCGCGCTGCTCGATTTTGCGCGCTCTCACAATGCATTCATTTTTGAAGACGACTTTTACGCGGAGTTCCGCTTTACCGGGGCGCCGCTCCCTTGCCTGCAGGGAATCGACAATTTCAGCCGGGTCATTTACGCCGGAACGATGAGTAAAATTCTTTATCCTTCCTTGCGGCTGGGCTACGTCGTTGCGCCAGAGCAGCTGATCGATCCGTTGGTCAAAATCCGCAGCACAATAGACCAACACTCGTCGGCGATCGACCAGGCTACACTTGCGCGTTTCATAACCGAAGGATTTTTCCTGAGCCATGTCAAACGAATGCGAAAACTCTACGCCGAGAGGCGAGAGTTCTTCATCAAAGAATTCAACAAATTGCTCAGTGATCGCTTCATCCTCCAGATTCCGGAAGCCGGACTAAACTTCGTCGCCTGGCTTCGATGCGATGCAGATTTCGCGAGAGTCGCGCGTGTCCGGGCCGAGATCGGAATCAAACCATCCCCGCTATCATTTTATTGCATCCAGGCGAAGCTCAAGCCAGCATTTGTTTTCGGTTTTGCTGCCTGGACACCGGCGCAAATTCGGGAAAGCCTCCTCAGGCTAGCGTCTGCACTTAAGTAAGGAGGGGAGTCTCCCCGCCTCAGCAGATCGAATCGCCGGATTTGAAAACATGATCCGCGCGCTCAATCGTGAGCTTTGATCAGCCCTTCGATAATCTGGGGTTTCTGAGTGATAAATTTAGACAGATGCTCTTTTACATAGTCCGCAGCCAGGTGCACTGACTCATCAGCACCGGCCTTGTCGCTAAAGACGCTGACCGACGCGCCCTCGCCCTTACCCGTATCGAGCCAATAGTAGCGCACAAATCCCTTGGCCTTCTTAACGATGGGCACGAACTCCTCGCGTACGCGGCGGTCGATCTCTGCGCTGTCCTTCGGATTAAAATGGTAGTGGCGAATGACGGCGAACATAATACTTCTCCCTAGCTGGAATTTCCGCTTTGCAACTCTATTTCTGCGCAAGCGATATGTCCGCCGCCATTTCGTGTCAACTCCGAATCGCTGATTCGAGTTCCACAAACGCGGTCAACGCTTTTCGTCGTCGCGATGTGCGTCAGCAATCCAGATCGTTCGCCCCTGGAATCAATCGCGAGACACGCCCAAACTCCAACCGGCTTTTACGCAATACGTCGCAGCTACGTGATCTCGCCGCAAGCGCAGTCCGTGTATTCGGATGGGATAGCGACAAGCCTGTGGTACAATTGAATCAGCTCGTGATCACTCAGGAACAACTGAAGCAGATTCGAGAGGCGCGTCGCACTATGCTCAAAGACGGCGGGGAAGCGCGCTGAAGTAAGATGGCACCACGTAACCGAGAGTGGCTAACGCGGGCGCGAAAGATCTGCCGGCCAAGTGCTCTCAGATCTTGACGCGCCCTCGCCGTAGCGTCACACTCGCAAACAAGATGCCTACCGCCGTTGAGTTCGACAAACAGATCCGCGCGATACACGACGCGGACTTCAAGGAATTCGAGACCGAGGTTGTTCGCCAGAAAGCCCTAAGCGATCGCGCCGCCAAGTTCGAGAAGCAGCGCGAAGCCCGCCGACGCGAATTTCTCAAGAGTATCGGCGTGAATCTCACGAACTTTGACCGCGAGAACGACAAGGACCAGCGTGCTCAGGAAAAAGAACTCAAGGCTTTTGTCGGCGAGTTCACACCCAAGAGCATCAGGCGGCGGAGTCTGCAGGCGGCCGACGCCAAAGACGCCGCGCTCAGAAGCGACGCGCTGGCGTCAACGGCTCACCTGGTTCTTCCGCCGTATGCTTCGACCATTTTTGCAGCTGATCGCGCGCTCATAAAGGACGTAGGCGGCGAAGCGGGCAACGGCGCCATCAACAGCGGCTGGGTGTTCCCCGACGAGCCGGGCAAAATTCGCATCAAAGACACTAGCCACAACCCTGTGGTGTGTTTCCAGGCGGTGGCCGAGAGCCCGCCGCCCGAATTCAATGTCCACTTTGTGTTTACCCCAGCAACCACGGCGAACTATGAGATGACCGCCGTCCTCGCGTTTCACGGATTCTACGTCTTGCGCTCGGACGATAGTTGGTACAACTGCCGCTCCGCGCAGGTTCAGTTAAAGGCGCGCATGAACGTGCGCCAGTACGTGGACTTCGGCTGGAAGGATTTCCCCCTTTTGATCGACCGCGAAGAAAGTAATGCTGAGGAAGTGACCAACTATGATCGAACCGGTTTCTTCGACTACACCACGGTGTTGAAAGGGGGAGACCCGGTGGTGGTGACGTTCAAAGGAATCGTCGACGCGTTCGCGCGCGGCGGCGGAGCGTATGCCGAATTGAATTTTGAAGCAGGGACAGCCAACTATATAGAGCCGCTGCTGCTATCGGTGAATCAGGTCTAGGAGCTCGTAGACACCTCGACTTAGGCTGTGTTGCTCGTGGTAATCCGCGCGGTTTCGATTGTTGTTATGTCACTTCTCGCTCGCGCAAAGCGCCGCGTAGCCGGCACGATTGAATAGCCGTGCGCTTGTGGCGGACTCGCGTCAGACCGATCTTTGCGCTTATTTGTCAGGAATCCTGTTTGTCGGACTTGCTTTCAACGCGCTCTTTGGATGGTGGTGGGCGGATTCAATAGCCGCGATCCTCATGGTTCCGATCATCACGCGTGAGAGCGTCGAAGCATTGAAGGGGGATGTCTGTGACGGTTCAGCAACGCAGTTGACTACGCGAAGTTTCGCAGCCGCTCGCACGATGCTGTGATTCGCGTTTACGATGAATCTGGCAACGTGATCGAGACGCACGAGCAGACGGGCCGAGTGCCATGAACGGGCTTGCCATCTTGCAGCCTTTTACCACACACTTCTCTCTATGGAGCAAGAAATGGATTGCAAGATGCAATCTAATTCTCGTTGGCCGGCGAAGTATAATGCAAATGCGCACGGAGGATAATCGAATGTCCATTTATGTCATCGCACAAGGCAAAGTCGAGAATCGCGGATTGCTCGATCAATACGTGGCAAAGGTTATTCCCACCATCGAGTCTCATCAGGGGCGAGTTATCGCTTTCGATGAAGAACCGGAAGTGGTAGAGGGGCCGATTGAGCACCCGCGCACCGTTATTCTCGAATTCCCATCAATGACGGCGTTCCACGCGTGGTATGACTCGCGGGAATACCAAGAAATCCTCCCTCTGCGACTGAAGTCGACACGAGGTACACTCATCGTTGCAAAAGGCTTTACGCCGTCTTGATAGTACGTGGCGCGCCGCCCAACCAGACGATGAAGCCAACGGCTACCCGGTGCATGTTTTGCAGAGGCTTTTCCGATGCGTAGCGTTGGCAGAGACAGACTGAAAAAGGATTGTTTTTTATCAGCCAGGATTCCCGAGGCCTAAACCACCCCCGCCAGACCGTCATGCGACACGCGTGTCAATCCGGTAATGATGACCAGTTTCTCCCGAGGAATCTCCAAGTGAAGGTTCTTGAGATTGTGTTGGCGCGCACCACTGATCTTGATAACCTGCGCACGCATTCTGACGTCGAATCCCGAACCTTTTAGTCAAACACAGTCCGCCTTGTACTCCAGCGAAATCCACAGGCATGGAGCCTCTCGATAGTAGCCTTCCCTCTCGAAACAACTTGTGGCACTACCGGTGAAAAATCAGCGATCTCGCAAAGTGAACGCTCTCGATTTGGTTTCAGTCGGGCTGCTCATTGCTTATTTCCTTCACTTTGCGGTTCGGTCGTTATCAGCGCCTTTAAGGCCGGATGATATGATGAATATGTGGCATTATTGGAATGCCGGCTGGTCCAAAACTATTCGTGCGAGCTTGTGCTTCTGGAGTGCGATTGAACGCCCTCTCGGTGCTATTTACTACCTCCCATTGCACGCGTTTTTCGATCTGCAGCCAAAACCGTACCGAGTGGTGACGATCACCTTGCTCACTGCGACAATACCTCTCGCTTATGTGCTAGCTCGATCGCTCAGCGCGTCTCGGTTGGTCGCGTTTCTAGCGGTGTTTGCATGGTGTTATCATCCTCGACTGTCGAACTTGGTTTTCCTTAACTCGTATATTTATGATGTCCTCTGCAATTTTTTTTATTTGGCTGCCCTTGCCTGGTACATTTCTATACGCGAGCGGGGCCGGTTCCTTCATCCGTTACAGCTCGCTGGCTGTTTCGTACTTTACATCTGCGCATTAGACTCAAAAGAAATGGCGGTCACACTGCCGGTTATCATTTTAGTTTATGAGCTGCTGAAATATTATCACGAACCGGAGCGGAAGAAGTTCTTTCCAATGATGTGGCCTAGCGTTTCACCTGCTTTAGTGGCGGGACTGGTAACAACGATTTATTGCTACCGGAAGATATACGGTCCCGATTCGTGGGCTGCCAAAGGTATTGAAGTATATGTACCTCACTACTCGTGGAATGCTTTTACGGTATCGAATGCCACATTTTTAAGCCACATTTTCTATCTATTTCCGAGTCATGTTATACGGGGCTGGCACCTTTTAGCAGCGTGGTCCTTAGCATTCTTGTACGGGTTTTGGCGCCGAGATCGGATGCTTGAGTTGATGGCATTTTGGGTTGTCATCACGCCTCTTCCACTCGCTTTTGTTACTCCTCGCCGGGGCGCCTGCTTGACTATTATTCTTTTCGGCTGGGCTATGATTCTCGCAAAACTCGTGTCAGATTTATCACTGCTGATGACCCGGTTGCCGGTGCTACGTAAGGCCCCGGCGTTTCGCGTCCGCGCTGGGGTGGCGCTTTGCGTTGTCATTTTACTCGGAGTTGGTACTGAGCGACAAAATCGACGATACGGTTTAGGTTGGCTTCGTGGCGGTGAAAAGACTGCCCACGTGATTGAAGCTTTTCGCGCGCTCAACCTCCACCCTAAACCTGGCAGCAGAATCTTGTTAACAGACAATCCTTTCGCAGCCAGCTCTGGAACCGGGCCTTGGGCTCCGCTGTTTATCGCCGGGCTGCTTTGGAATGATCATTCGCTTACGGTCCATCAAGAAGGGCCACATGCATTGAATGCCCCACAGATAGCAAAAATGGACTATGTGCTGGCAGTCCGTGAATACAAAGTCGACCTTATTCGAGGACCGCCTTGAAAACTTGGGAGCCGAGCCCTCCCGCATCAAATCCAGATGAGTGCCGCACTTGGAGTAAACACCTTTTTCTACAAGGCAAAATCGCCGAGTCACGGGCGCTCCCCAAAGGCACAACGAAATGCTTCCCGCCGCAACGACGCGCATCAGCAATCCAGATTGTTCGCAACTTGGAATCAACAGTTGAGACTAACCTAAGCTCCAGCCGCGTTTCTTGAGATTGTCGGCGATAATTTCCCAGTACTTCACGCGCAGGAGAGTATAGGATCTCAGTGCTTACGGCGTCAGGAAAATTTTGCCTGTGTAAGGATCTTCTACTGCGGTTCCCGGCGGAAAACCGGTCACGTCGACGTAACCGCTATCTGGCGCGAACGGACTGGTAACTAAGCCTGGTTTACCGGGGACGGGAGTTCCATACGGCAGCTCGGCTTTTTGCTGGCTCGCGCCCGAGGCTGCCTTCGCCACGCGCACATCGGGCCGACCCGGAGGCGCAGGGACTGGGCTGCCGGAAGTCTGACTATTCGAAGCATCGGTCGGTGGAGTCTCATTATGCTTATGACTGCTCCGGTGCGGTCGCGGCGTCTCATGCGGGTGCGCGATTGCGCTACGTAACGCTCAAAAGAAATCCCGGAAGGGCCCTGCGCTCGCCACATCAGCCGAACTGATCAGCATGGCGATGGATAACCAGACTACGATTGCGCGGAACGTTCCTTTCACTAGGACTGTTTCGTGTCAGCCGTTCGCCGTGCGCGCCTTGGGCTTCACGGCCTCGAATGTATCTTGTGGATTTCTAGGAGGCGCCACTGTCTAACCAAGAGCGATAAAAGCGGACGAAGTGCATACAGGGAAAAAGGATTGTTTTCCTGGCCCGTGGCTCCTAGGCCACCACCACACCCCAGAGCCGTGACGCAATGCCGTACAGTTTGGTCTCTCAAAATTTGGAGGCCAGGAATGGCGGCCAGTGCGAGGCATGTGTGACTATGCGAAGCTCTACAGTCACTCACATGATGCTGTGATCCGCGTTTACGATGAAGCGGGCAACGTAATCGAGACACACGAGCACACGGGCGAGTTCAAGGAGGTGGTGAGTTCAGTTGCAAAACGTGACGCTCGCGATCAAGCAGTCTTTCGGCTTGCGCCGGCGAAATGGCCAGTGGTACAAGTTCCGCCGACATGTACCGGTTTTTAGCTGCCGCTCGCGCCAAGCGTAACCGCCAGCTTTCTTAAGACACAACACTAACCAAGTGCAGCCACTGCACTGACCGACGCGATGTCTGTTCTGATTTACGGACTGACGGCTCGACTCGCCGCTTAAGGTTCCACAAACGCAATCAACTTTTCATCCGCACGGACAACGAAACGCTTTCCGTCATCGCGATTGTGCGTCTGCAATCCTGATTGTTCGTCCACGAGAATCCACGATTGAGACACAGCACCAACTCCGACCGGCTTTGCTGAGATTATCAGCGATGATTTCCCAGTTATTCATCTTATGCCGGACGTGCTCCTTTTCGTAGAACAGCATGGTTGAGCTTTATCGTCCTTTCAGCGCGGTCGAAGCGACGAGTTTTTGGAAGCGAGGATCCTTTCGGAGCGGATCGAACATTGGATCGAGCCGGAGCAGCGCAGGAGTGAGCGGGCCCGCAGGGAAAGCGCCCGCGTACGAGATCGAGAGTAGTTTCTGTAAAGCGGCGATGGCGCGGTCGGGCTCTCCCATCTGCGCCGCCACCCGAGCGAGGATCTCGAGCGACCAAGGACCAGTCAAGGGGTCTTTCTCGATCGGATTCGCGGCCATGGCCCGTTCCGACAGAGCCAACGCGGCGGCTTTGTCACCGAGACCCATATTCACGAGCGCGAGATCTCCAATGAGGTAATAATTTTCCGGCTGTTCCTTGAGGAAAGGTTCCAGTTCGCTGCGCGCCTGTCGCCAACTTCCCTGGGCGGCGGCATGGTCGCCGGCGACTTCCTGCGCCCAGCCTAAAAAAAAGCGCAGCTCGCCATTGGAAAAACCCAACGCTGGATCGGGCTTGGCGAGTATTTCCTTTAGCCGAGGAATGACCGATGCAGGGCGGCGCTCCAGGATCGCTTGGTAAACTTGTGTTCCTAACACGTTGGAGTCGGCACCTGGGCGGAGCGGAGCGAGGAGCGCAGCAGCCCGCGGCAGGTCGCCCTCGGCTTGTGCAATACTCGCCTTGTTCCCGAGGGTATCGAGGTCGTCCGGCGTAATATCGAGAACCTGATCAAACTTTCGCAGTGCTTCGGGTAAACGACGATGGTGGAAATAGGTAACCGCGTGCTGGGTGAGTAGGTGAAGGTTGCGCGGGTCGAGCCGCTCGGCTTCGTTGAAGTACGACTCGCTCCGCTCCCACTGGCCTCGCCTCCGCTCCAAATAGGCCAGCGATTCAAGAATCCGGCTGCTATT
>QHOK01000104.1 GCA_003218755.1 Verrucomicrobiota bacterium | reverse complement strand
CTTGCAATTATCATCGGTTTTCCAGTCGCGCTTATCCTGGGATGGCTGTTCGATTTCACGCGACACGGAATTGTTCGAACAGCGGATCTATCTTCCGCGGCCCGGATCGAAACATCACCGTCACCGGATTCGACCGAGAAATCGATCGCCGTTTTGCCTTTTAGCGATTTGAGCCTGGCAAAGGACCACGCCTACTTCGGTGAAGGTATCGCGGAGGAGCTTCTCGGAGCGCTGGCTAAGGTGGATGGCTTGCGGGTCGCAGCGCGGCGTTCCTCGTTTTGGTTCAAGGACAAGGAAGCCGAGCTGAGGGAAATTGCCACGAAGTTAAACGTCGACCACGTGCTCGAGGGTAGCGTTCGCCGTGATGGCAATCGGGTGCGCATTACGGCGGAACTGATCGATGCGGGCGATGGATTCACTATCTGGTCGGAAACGTATGAGCGCGAAATGCATGGAATTTTCGCGCTACAGGATGAGATCACGCGGTCCATCGTCGATACTCTCAAACTCAAGCTCGCGATCTCGCCGTCGCCTCCACCTCGCAGCACAGATGCCTACGATGCTTACTTGGAGGGCCTCTTTTATTCCGACAAAAGCACCGAGCCCGAGTTGCGCAAGAGCCTCGAATTTTTTCAGCGGGCGCTGGAGCAGGACCCGAAGTTTAGTCGCGCGTGGACGGGGATCGCAAAGGCGTGGTTATGGCTGGCTGATGCCTTTGTGCCTCCGCTCGAAGCCTACCCGAAAGTTCGCGATGCTGCGGCGCGTGCGTTACAACTGAACGATCAAGAGGGCGAAGCACACGTCTATCTGGCCGAGAGCAAACGCATACTCGACTGGGACCTCGACGGCGCAGAAGTGGAATTCAATCGCGCGGTCGAGATCGAACCAAATTCGACGCCGTCGAATTACTTCATTGCTGCGTTCTATGCTGCGCGCGGCGATCGCGACAAAGCCCTGACTTATTTGCAACGTACATCGAGAATCGACCCGGCATCACTTTGGGTGAACAACTTTGCCTGCGAGCTCTATCGTTACTTTGGTCTTTACGACGAAGCGATGGCAGCCGGCGAACGCGCATTGCAACTTGATCCGACATTTGCTCATTATGGCGAGCCGCAACTGGCAGCGCTGTATCGCGAGATGGGACGCTTCGATGACGCGATTGCACTTTACAAAAAGACACAGGATTTCACCGGTAGACCAGGGTTTGGCCTGGCGATCACGTACGCCCGTATGAACCAGCGCAAGAAAGCGCTGCAAACATTGGAGGCAGCTATTGCGGGCTGGGGTTATCGCCCGGGCGATGGCATTGCGCACGTGCATGTAGTGCTTGGAGCGCACGATGACGCGATCCGCGAACTTGAGCGCGCGTGCGAGCAGCGGTCGTCATCGTTGCACGGCGTTGGTATTGCGCCTGAATTCGCGCCTTTGCGTTCGGACAAACGTTTCCTGTCGATCCTAAAAAAAATCGGCCTCGAACCGGAGAAAGTGTTCGCGGCAGCAGCGCCTTGATTACTGCACAATCGCGTCCCGGCCGTGGCCGTGAGAGCGCACACCGTGTTTGTTGAGGTCCTGCTGCGCCACGTGCATTCCAAACAGCAGGATCGCAATCAGACCGAAATACAAAATCGACATCGTCCAGCGCTGGGACGGCGTAACTTCGAAGTAACGCTGTTCTTCTTCGGTTCGTTTGCCGAATAGCGAATAAATCCGCGGCAGCGACAAGAGCACGATCAACCAGATAATAAAATTTGGATACTTCCATCCGAACCAAAGAAGCAGAGCGAACCCAGGCAACCAAAGCCAGCGAGACAACGCGGTCACAATCCTCCCGCCATCGAGCATTCCTACCGGCGTCAGGTTGAACAGATTCAGAAAATATCCAAACCACGCGAGCGCGATAAATATCGGTGCGCTGAACATTTCACCCAGGACGTTGCAGACCAATGCGCCCAAGCTCCCCAGCATTGGACCACCGATACCGACGCATGCTTCCATCCAGGCATTGCGCGGCGCATCCTTGAGCGCGATGAACGCGCCCATGAATGGAATGAATACAGGCGCGCCGACCTTTAGCCCAAATTTTTTAGCGACTAGCAAATGGCCGCTTTCATGGACGAGTAAAAGAAGAACAAAACCGAGCGCGAATTGCCATCCCCATATCTGGGTGTAAACCCAGATCATCAGCAGCATTGTGCCGCCAGACTTCAGCAGGATCGGAAGAAATTTCAGGAGCGGCAAAAGAACGAACTTGAGCTTCGCGAAAAACTTTGCGATCACGACGCCTACCACCGCGATTGGGCCAAGCGCCTTCTTCACCCGGCTCCAAGCCGTCTCAGTCTTTGGAGCCTCGTACTCTGTTTGCTCGGTTTGAAGATTCATCGCTGCGTAATGTTGAATCGTTGAAACGTTAAATCGTTCAAGCGTTTAAGCGGCGCCGTATTAACGCGTTTAACTCCTGAGTTCATTAAATGCATCGCCCAGATGATCGAGAACATCGCGAGGCAATAACGATTGCTCGCTTTGGCCATCGTTGAAAATTGCGATTTCTGCGGCGCGCCCGCACGTCCACGCACCGACTCGCGCCGCATCGTAAAGAGACAGGCCCTGTCCGATCAAACCTGCGCAGACACCGGTGAGAATGTCGCCCATTCCGCCGGTGGCCATTCCCGGATTGCCGGTCGTGTTATAGGTTAATGGGCGATCACGTTCAGCCACGATGGTGCGACTGCCTTTGAACAAAAGTGTCACTGGAAAACGATTACAGAACTTCGTAGCCGTTTCAGCGCGTGGCTCTTTATGGTCTGGAAAGAGGCGTTTCATCTCGCCCGGATGCGGCGTGAGCAGTCGTTCGCCTTTGCAACGCCTGAGCACTGAGTTTTTTTCTGACAGGATGTTGAGCCCATCGGCATCGGTCACCATCGGTTGCTTCGCTTTTTCAATCAGCTCGAGAACCTCACCCGCGCGTGATTTTCCAAGGCCGGGTCCCAAGGCCCAGACATCAGTTTTTTGTTTGAGCAGGTCGCGGTAAGACTGGACCGGCTTCACCATCGCTTCCATCGGTGCGGTGCTGGCAACTATCTCGTAGATTTCTTCGGGAACAAAAACTTCCACCAGACCTGCGCCTGCCCGCAACGCGCCCTGCGACGTCATCAAAGCAGCGCCGATAAATCCCTTCGAGCCGGCTACGACGCCAATGCGACCAAATTGATTTTTGTACGCGCTGTATTGCCGTCTGGGGAGCAACCCGTGAAAAGCCGGCGGACTGGAGATGATTTCTTTCGTCTTTTTGTCCGGGCCATGCAGCTCATGTAGCGGCACAACTTCGAGCCTCCCGACAAAGTTCAGCGCGCCATCCGCGACCAGACCGGTCTTTGCAAATCCAATCGTGACTGTAAAATCCGCGATCACACAGTCACGATCTACCTTACCTGAGTCGCCATCGAGACCCGTTGGAAGATCGACGGCAAACACATAGGCGTCCTTATTTCTCCGCAACTGATTGATGGAACGGCACGCTGCGCGTACCGGTTCGCGTAAAGGCGGTCTCGCGCCCACTCCAAGCAGGCCATCGAGAATGACCAATGGAGCGGCCGTTCCCAGGTACGCCTCTGCCGCAATTATTTGCTGCGCAGCGGACAAATCGTCTGCGACGTCCGCCCAAAGCTCGACAAGAGTAATGCCGATATCGGTGGTGCCACTGAGGGATGTCGTCGCCCCCAAAATCTGAGGTGGTCTGCGGCGCAGATTTTCGAGCTTCTTGCGCATGAGTTCGCTGCAATCGTTCTCTTTGAAAGCAAGCCGGACTTCGATTTTCCATCCGAGGCGTCGCAAGCAATCTGCGGCAACCAGGGCATCACCCGCGTTATGTCCTTTTCCCGCGAACACGATGCACTTGCCGGGCTTCGCGAAAAACTTCGCGACCGTCTGCGCGACGCCTGCGCCGGCCTGGTCCATCAGCGCTTCGACTTGCACTCCTCTGGCGAAAGCAGCCTCTTCCGCGGCTCGCATTTGCGCCGAAGTCAAAATCGGCAGGTCCAAATCAGCCCTCCCGGTCGCGTGAGGACGAGCGTGCTTCCGAGCCCGCTGGTTTCGATGAGCTTTTCTTTTTGCGCGCGCTTTTTTTGTGTGAACGCTTCGACTTGCGGTGTTCAGAGCTGGCTACCTTCGTTTGATCGATGTACGGTTGCAGCGGGACTGTTTCGCTCGTCGCCACTCGCGTCGTCGACAGGGCACCGGTAACGGAATTGCGTCCGCGGACCCCAGCCGCAATTTCTTCTGCCAATTTTTGGCGGTAAGAAGCAGTTTGCGCGTACGCACCTTCGGTTGGGTTAGTGAGAAAGCCGCATTCCACCAGCACTGCCGGAACATTCGTTTTTCGCAAGACGTAGAAACCCCTGCGGCGCACTCCGCGATTAGCCGAAGGCGCGCCCCCAACGACGTAGTAATGGACGGCTGAAGCGAGCGACAAGCTGTCGCGGCTGTAAAAGTAAGTTTCTATTCCACCTGCGCCCATCCGCTTTGTCGCGTTGAAATGAATACATACGAAGACCGCGTTGCGATACGAGTTGGCGATTGCAACTCGCCCTGGCAACGAAACAAAAACGTCGCTGTCCCGCGTCATCACTACGCGATAGCCGCTAGCTGCCAGAACATTTCTGAGGCGCTGCGCCACGTCGAGTGTCATGTCTTTTTCGGCGATTCTTTGGCCGGGAATCCCGCCACGATCATGGCCCCCATGTCCCGCATCGATCACTACAGTGATGGGCGAGCTGCTGCTTCCAGAGGTGCGGCTCCTCTGCGCTGCAGGGGAATTGCCGGATGCCAGAAGTGCGACGAGCAAACTTGCGACTAATAAACGGTGTCGGCAAAACCCTGTTCCCATCACTAATCCTCTTTAGGCACGTCGGGCGGGCGGGCGGAAAGTTTCGGCGCCGTACTACGCGAGCTCTGCGATGGCGTCTCGATCATGCCGCCGCGGACTGCTACTTTGCCATTTCCGGAATGGACGAGGCGAGGCCGGGTTTTGGTTTCCATGAACAACGAGTGCTCCAGCAGTTGGCCATTCAAGCCGATTCGCGAATAGGACCAGGCACGTGGTGCCGCGCAATGCAAAACATGCAATTGATTGGCGCGATCGATCTCCGCCTGCGGTTGTTCGAACGCGAGGCTTCGGCCTAACGAATAAGTCGCATACACAATTCCTGTGTCCTTGTCCTGCACGCGTACGTACAAGGAGGTATGGTCTGGGAATCGGTTGGTGAGCAGCGAGTACGTGCGTACTTCCCCGGGCGCGGCAACGCCAGTTGGAATTCCCACCGTCTCTTGCCAGATCGGCCGCGCGTCGGTCACTTCGAAAACTCGCGTTCCAGAGTAAAAGAATTTGCCCAAGTCCGCGAAATAAACATGCGTCCGCACATGATAGGCGCCGAAATCGTGCACGGGATAGAGCGGAGCGAGATCAATCTGTCGCGTCACTCTCTGTCCGGCTTGGATTTTCAAAGTCGGCTGCGCATTTTCACTGTTGAGCGGCGCTATCGGCTGACCCTCGTTTCCAGTTACCTCGAATCCAAGCCATGATTGGCTGTCGCTGTCGTGAAGCTCAATATCGCGTCCCGCCAGATTAGTAATTCCAAGTGTCGCTACTACTGGTTCGTAAGCGATGTACTGCAGTCGCTTGAATTTCAGTTCCACCTGAATTTGCCCGTTCGCTGCGGCGGCAAAAAACAGAACACAGGCACACGACAGAACGCGCCTTAGCTTTCGCCGGCGCATGCAGATTGCGGCGACGCTCATGCCGCCTCGCGGTCGATAATGACCAATGGTATCATTGTGCCAACGTACTCTTCGAAGGAGGAAAATGCTGTAAGAGCCGCGACGGTTCCGCCTGGACCGCTTGCAACTCATCGTCGTAATAAACCCGGATAATGTAACCCAGGTATTTTCGCTCTCCGCTATCCGCCACAGAACTTTTACCTCGAGTTTTATGACCGGGCCGGACTGTTGCCGCCGCCTCAGAAACCGACGACTCGGGCGAAGCGCCGGCCGTCTTTGCCCGCACGTACCTTACTGAGAGCACCTCTGGATTCGTCTCCGTCCAATCGTGTTTTGGGGTCAGCCATTCGTAATTCACGTCCGCGTTCGTGAGCTTGATATCTTTGTCACCCACCGTGTCGTAGAACTCTACCAAAATTTTCACTTTCATGTGATCAATGGTCGCGCCGGGCTGTTTTTTAATGCCGATCTGCAGTGTCAGATTCTTCTCGGCATCGGGATCGGGTGTTTCCGCGGTTTTGACCTCACTGATTCCCATCACCGAGCCTTCCCGGTTGCCGCCGATATCCCTCTGTGGCGCCGCGCCGGTTAATGAACTTGCGTCACCTGACACCGCCGTCCCCGGGGTGGGAACTCCGAGTTTCAACCGTCGATCGGCCAGCTCGTATGCCGCACCAGCGGAGGGACCCATTTCCTGAAGCTTACGCCACATTTCGTTCGCGCGGTCGTAAAGCTGCATCAAATCGTAAGTCTTCGCTGTTTCGGCGAGCACCTCGGCGTTATTCGGTTCGCTGTCCAATGCCTCGTCAAACCGTTTCAATGCCGTCGTCGTGTCGCCCCGGTCGCGCAACTCGACGCCTTCTCGCAGCAACTGATCAACAAGCGACGGAGAAGCGCTGGGGATCGCCGCCGGTGGCGAAACCGCCGGCTGCGTCGCTGGCACAGGTGTTCGCGTGGAAACAGAGGGAGGCGAAGGGTGTGCCACAGCCGCGGCGACTGACTGTGCCGAGACTCGGGCAGCGCGAGCCCGGCCGACATAATAGGAGGTGGCGGCGAAGATCTCTGCTACGGCCACAATCACGATCAGACTGAGGCCGATGTGGAAAGTTGGATCGACTTGGATCGCGCGTGAGAGAAGAGTCCGCATAGCGGCAATAAACCCAGTTCTGTAAGCGCGCCTTTGCCAGCCTGTCAACAGGCCGCGCCACGTTAAATCGTTAGAAAGTTAAAAAGTTCCAACGGTTACAAGAGGCGAAATCCTGCAATGTTACGAGGTAACTGTTTTAACGAATCACTTGGGCCTGTCCGATTTCTATCGCGTAATGTCGTCTTGGCTCAGCATTTTGAATCCTTCGCCTATCAGCACCGAGGATGCGCATTCCGTATCGTCAACGTGCAACGCGATCGCGGCGAAGCCGCGCGGCCGGATCAGCAACGGATAAGCGAAATGGACGTTGACCTCCGCCATCACCAATGCTGCGAGCAGTTTCACCAGTTGAGTAGCGACTTCTCGCATCTCCACCACCACCACCTGGCTAACGCCGAAAGGAACATTTTTTTCCCGGAACAATTTCTCCACGCGCGCCGGATCGCTCGCGATTATCCGCGCAATGGCCGAGTCGGTAGATTCCGATACGCTCAGGGCCACAACATGGGTGTCCTGCATGTTCAGCAGCTTCACAATTTCTAACATCGCCCCAACCTTGTTCGGCAGGAACACGGAGAACTGCTTCACCAGCGGTCCTTCCATTTTTGAAGTTGTTTCCGGCAGATTAACAGTCATTTGGGTAATGACGCCATGACCGAACTCCTGGGCGCGCTGGACAAACTATCTCATTCTTGGTGTTTTGTTGGCAAACCAATATATTCGTTGATCGATTGACGCGTTGAACGGTTAAAGCGTTGAAAAGACGCTTTGCGCTTTCCCGCTCCGCTTCAATGTTTAACGCTTCAACGCTTAGCGCCGCATTCTGACTGTTCATTTTTTGGCGGCGCTTTACATTCGCTATCCGAACATGGAAGAAAAAAACGAGCTGATCGCGCTGCGGCGCAAAAAGCTCGATGCCCTCCGCGCAAAAGGCATCGAGCCGTTCAGTTCTGGTTTTGAGGTAAGCGGCTCCATTGCGGAGGTACGCGAGCGATTTAAAGAAGGCGAGACCCTTCGTGCGGCGGGCCGCATCACCGCACATCGCGATATGGGCAAAAGCCACTTCTTCGACCTGCGCGATGCAACCGGGCGGATTCAAATCTATATTCACGCAAAGGAAGTTGGACCGGAGCTAATCGATCTTTTTCGCCTGTTAGATATTGGCGATCTTATCGGAGTTGAAGGACCATGTTTTGTTACGAAAAGCGGCGAACCGACGTTGAAGGCGCGCACGTTCCGGTTGCTTACGAAGGCTTTGCGGCCGCTCCCGGAGAAATGGCATGGATTACAGGACATTGAAGCGCGGTACCGCCAACGCTATCTCGATCTTATCACCAACGAGTGGTCCCGCGCAGTTTTCGAAAAGCGCATCGCCATTGTGCGCGAAACCAGGCGCTTTCTAGAGGAGCGCGGCTTCGTCGAAGTCGAGACGCCAATTTTGCAAACGATCGCTGGAGGCGCGGCCGCCGAACCATTCAGAACGCATCACAAGGCGCTCGGCCTCGATCTTTACCTGCGCATTGCGCTCGAACTTTATCTGAAACGTTTGCTCGTGGGCGGGTTCAATAAGGTATTCGAAATCAACCGTAACTTTCGAAACGAAGGCATTTCTAGAAAACACAATCCCGAATTCACGATGCTCGAAGCCTACTGGGCGTATGCTGATTTCGAGAAGATGGCGAATCTCGTTGAAGAACTGATTTGTTATCTCGCCGAGAAAATCTGCGGGTCACTAACAATTGAGCATCGAGACGCTGACGGGAAGATCGTCCGCACCGTCAATTTGCAACGGCCCTGGCGCCGGACGCGCTACCACGATGTGGTGCGGGTAGTTGCCGGCAAAGATTGGTTCGAGCTCTCCAGCGAGCAGCGGCGGGAACGCGCGACCAATAAATTCAAATTGGAAATCCTGCCGCAACTGGCCGATTTCGAGGTGACGCAGCACGTGTTGGAAAAACTCGTTGAGGAGAAGACGATCGATCCTCTGTTTGTGACGCACTGCCCGAAAGAGCTGGTGCCGCTGGCAAAACAAAATGCAGCTGACAACTCGCTCGTGGATGTTTTTGAACTGATCATTAACGGTGTGGAAATCGCTCCTGGTTACAGCGAATTAAACGATCCACTTGTACAACGTCAGCGTCTGCTCGAACAGGCCGGGGAAGAGAAGCAAAGCGTTGACGAGGAATTTTTACTCGCGCTTGAGCACGGCATGCCGCCGGCCGGCGGCATCGGCATCGGCATGGATAGGCTCACGATGTTGCTCACCGGCGCAGAGTCCATCCGAGACGTGATCCTGTTTCCTTTATTAAGGCCGAGAAAACTGTAGCCGTCGCTCTGCGAGCGACGTGATCCGATTGCCACGCGAACGCCGCACTTCGCACAGCGAAGCGTCTACAGGCCTGCCTCAGCCTTCCGTCTCCAAATCGAAACTGACCTTTGCGTTGATGCGATAGTTTGTGATTTTGCCGTCTTGCACTTCAGCGGTGAATTCCTTGATGTAAATCGAGCGAATGTTCCGCAGGGTTTTCGAGGCTTCCTTTGCTGCGCCTTGCGCGGCGTCTTCCCAGCTCTTCGGCGATTGTGACATCAGTTCAATAACTTTAACGACTTTAGCCATGGCAGTGTTATTCTCCTTTCTGTAGTTATCGCAGACCGCTGGCGCGTTGCGCGTCTGCGCGCGTTGTAACGTTGCAGCGCGAAGCAATCCGTTTTACCGCTTCAAAGGTGTAAGAGAACGTATGAAAGCTTTCGACATCGCGGGACTGCCGCGTGACGAGGTGAGCCGCTTCGTGCGCGGAACTCACTCCGATCCGTTCCGCCTGCTGGGTCCGCATCGAGTTGGCGATGATTTGGAGGTCCGGATCTTTCGCCCGGACGCGCGCGTGATTGATATAGTGTTGGATCGAGAACCGGAGAAGCCGATAGCGGCTGAGCGAATTCATCAGGACGGATTCTTTTGTGCGACTATCGCCGGCGCGCCGCGCGATGTCCCATATCATCTCCAGATCATTAGCTGGGATGGATCGCAGCAGCGCACGCGCGATCCTTATCAGTACGGGCCAATCATGGGCGAGGTCGATCTGCATCTATTCGCCGAAGGGCAACACTGGAAAATTTACGAGAAATTTGGCGCGCATTTGCGCACGATCGGCGACGCGGCAGGCGTTTATTTCGCTGTATGGGCGCCCAATGCGCAACGCGTGAGCGTCGTCGGCGATTTCAATAACTGGGATGGCCGGGTCAATCCCATGCGCAAACTTATCGGCAGCGGTGTGTGGGAATTATTTTTGCCCGGGCTCAAGCAAGGCGTGCACTACAAATTCGAAATCCGCGGTCAGACCGGCGCACTGCTGCTTAAGAGCGATCCGTTCGCATTTTTCAATCAGCATGGCAAATCGACCGCATCGCTGGTGTACGATCTGGAACGTTACACATGGAACGATAGCGCGTGGATGGAATCGCGCCGAACGCGGGATTGGCCGAGGAGCGCCATCAGCATTTACGAAGTGCACCTCGGCTCATGGCGTCGCAAAACTGAAGAAGGAAATCGCCAGCTCAGTTATCTCGAACTTGCCGAGGAGTTGCTGCCGTACGCGCTCGAAATGGGTTACACGCACATCGAGTTGTTGCCGGTTGCCGAGCATCCCTTCGAAGGTTCGTGGGGTTATCAGGTCACAAATTATTATGCGCCCACCAGTCGGTTCGGTCCGCCTGACGACCTCCGCCATTTCATCGACAAATGTCATCAAGCCGGCATTGGCGTGATCATGGACTGGGTGCCTGCGCATTTTCCAAAGGACGCTCACGCGCTGGCCGAATTTGATGGCACCGATCTCTACGAACACATGGACCCGCGCCAGGGCGAGCATCAGGATTGGGGCACGCTCATTTTCAATTTCGGCCGCAGCGAGGTGCGCAATTTTCTTATCGGCAACGCGCTCTTCTGGTTCGACAAATATCACATCGACGGTCTGCGCGTGGACGCCGTAGCTTCGATGCTTTACCTCGACTATTCACGAAAACCCGGCCAATGGATCCCGAACGTTCACGGCGGCCGCGAGAATCTCGACGCCATCTATTTTCTGAAACGCTTCAACGAAGTTTGCTACGAGCGGTTCCCTGGGATCATGACCATCGCCGAGGAATCAACCGACTGGCCGGGGGTATCGCGTCCGACTTATCTGGGCGGGCTCGGGTTCGGTTTCAAATGGAACATGGGCTGGATGCACGATTTCCTGCAATACATGAGCATCGACCCGATTTACCGGCGCTATCATCACGGTAACATCACCTTCTCGCTGCTCTACGCTTTCCAGGAGAACTTCATCCTTGTGCTCAGCCACGATGAAGTGGTGTACGGGAAGCGCTCGTTGTTATCCAAGATGCCGGGCGACGAATGGCAGAAGTTTGCCAATCTCCGGATGTTTCTGGCGTGGATGTACGGTCATCCCGGGAAAAAACTGCTGTTCATGGGCGGCGAATTCGGCCAGCGGAACGAATGGAACCACGACACGAGTCTCGACTGGCAACTGCTCAATCTCCCCCGACACGATGGCGTGCGCCGGCTGGTGCAACATTTGAATTACGTTTACAAAAGCGAACCGGCGCTTTGGCAGCTCGACGATAGTTACGAAGGATTCGATTGGATCGATTTTCATGACGCCGATAACAGCGTTGTGTCATTCCTGAGAAAATCGCGCGAGGGCGACGTGGTCGCCTTCGTAGTGAACGCTACGCCAGTGGTGCGCTACAACTACCGGCTAGGCGTCCCCGAATCCGGCTTCTATCGTGAGCTCATCAACACCGATGCTGAAACATATGGCGGCAGCAACGTCGGAAATCTCGGCGGCGTCCAAAGCGAGGATGTTCCCTGGATGGGTCGCGAACATTCGATCCTCGTTCACTTACCGCCCCTGGCGACCCTGGCGTTTAAGTTGGAACGGTGATTTTTTGAACTAGTGTCCGTGGGTGGTGATGTCGTCGCAACGAAGTGCTACTAACATATTAAGCATAAAAATTCTTCGTGACGACGTGGCGGTAGGCATTGAGAGACTAAAATCAGAGCTTCATCTCTCGCAGAACGTTACCAATGCCGCGACGTTCGATGTTTTTTGAAGTCTAGGCATCTGCGCGACCAGGCGGACATCCATCGGCGCGGTGGAATTCGAACGGTACCAACAAAGGAAGCCCTCGTTTCAGGAGATTGAAGTGACTCGTCCTTGCGAACGAGCAGTTTTCTCGCTGATCAAAGAAGGCGAAAAGGGAGCTGTGCGGCAAAGAGTCGTCGATCGGCGAGGGCGAGATGAAACCATCAACAAGGGGAAGATATGAAATTATCTGTCGAAACGAAAGTGGCCACTGCTATAGCAGCAGGTTTTATAGCCTTAACTGCTGAAGTGAGTAAACCTGCACCGCAAACGATTCTCAATAATCAGTAAAACTGCGCGGGCCAAACTAGCAGTATTTGGCAATCAGCCGTCACGCTTCGCCGCGGGGCGCTTTCTGCTTTGCTCACTAACTACCAATCGTCCATTCCCTCTGACCCGTCATGACCGCACATGTTCTTCAGTTGATTTTTGACAGATAGCAGTCGCGCCTTCAGTCCTCGAATATAATCAAGATCAAGATTATCGGATAGCTCCCATTCTTTGAGCAGGGCTTTCAGTCCGGCAATGCGCTGGCATTTTTTAATTACTCGGTCGCTGTGGTCGTTATCTCGGATCGTTTCCATACCATTTCATTGCGCGGCGCGAGATGTCATCCGGCTTTCTTCGTTCTCTTGGACCCGCGACGAAAGTTACCAAGGAACAGATGCCCGGTGCGATGAAAAAAATTTACCACTCCTTGAAGTCGCCAACTTGCTGATGCGTCTCGGTCACCGGTCGCCAGCTTCACCGTAAAGTGAATCGCAGCACTACGTGAACAATTGTGCAACTTCGCGCAATTCACGGTATTGCCGATCGCGTCAGGATCAGTTCACGGAAAAGAGCGCAAACACAGCGCTTCACTTGCAGGCCGTCAAGCCAAAATGTCCGTCCTTTGATTTGGCGTCTTCTCCAAAGGCATCGGTCGGCCGTAGAAGATTTCCTCTTCGGCCGCTGCACGGGCTTTCTCGACGCGTTTCGCGGCGCGCCAATATCGGGCGAAACCATTTCCGAACACGCAAACCACCCAGGCCGGCGCTTCCGCCGGGTCATATTGAGGTAATTGAGATGTCGCATCCGTGTAGAGCTTTAAAGCGACAAACGTGATGAGTGTGATCCGGGGAAGTCCGAGCCACGCGATTCCAACAACACCGCAAATGATGACGATCTGCACAAGAAACACTCGCCAAAGCACCGCGTTACTCATGTCTCGAATCCATGCGAATGGGCGTTCACGAAGCCCTCTCAGGTCGATGAGAAATTCAACACACAGAAACATCGCGGTTGCTGCCAATCCCTGTATCAGCTGCGTAAAACTTACGTTATCCAGGAGATGAGTTTTATATAGAACGAAACTCAGAAAGACAGCTTGAGCCGTAGCGAACGTCAGGGCCACTGCGATGAAACTTGTACCGAAGTAGCCGGTCGATCTTTCAGTTCTACTCAAACCATTTCGAGTGATTTTGACGAGCGTCTCGCAGTAGTGACAGCGTTTGTTCGTCCACCGCCGATGTAAGCGAATCCTGAGCGCGACCAAAAGTACGAGAATCACCGTCTCGCACCAGTAGAGAACGAGAGCGGTGGCATTTGTCCAACCTGCGCCCGCTACTCCAACAACGGGCACAGCGTTTAGGCCAAGAAGCAGTGATAGGCGCGCCAACCAGTTCACAGGTGCCAATATCGTAGCGTGACGATACCCATTTCGAGGCGATTTGGCCTATCGGAACAAGCGCGCAAACTTGTATCCATCCTCCTCTGCAATAGATCCGTTATTTGGATGCACGGAGGTACGCGCAAAGCTTGTCGTACAATTCGACCTGAATACCTCAGGGCATCGCGGAGTGTTACAACACGTTGCAGCAACTCGTCGCGGCTACCCTGCAAAAGATATCCAGGCGGAATGGGGCTTGCGAAGGAGTTTGCAAAGACCACAACCTTGACGCCAGGCCGTAGTTGATACTGTGGGCCACCCTCTAACATTGGCGTTTTGTCGTCAAAACTCGAATATTCGATAGTAGCCTCACGCGGGTTCATGCCAGGACCTCGCACAACCGCTAAGACGTCCACAACTGCCCGTGCTTTGATGTCGAACTTTGTTCGTGTCAGCAGGTGCACTTCCTTAACAGAGCCAACGTAGACGACAGTCGCCTTTCTCCGAACAGCTTCTATAAAGGTGCGCATGTTAGCAGCCATCACTTGGCTCGTATCAATCGACACCAGGAGGCATAGCGAGACTAGTGTAAGTGGTACGAAGCTCTTTCTGGCCATACTACTTCTATAACATGCTATCGAATAATTCCGTCTTATCCGCGATGTTAAAATAGGTTTGTGCCGAGCGCGATCAAAAAGCTCACCGGCTTTTTGAAATCGCCGCCTGCTCGTGCGTCTCGATCACGATATCGGTGTCATCGTAAATGCGAATCACTGCGCTGGAAGCGGTACTACTTTTGCAATTCGCTACTTGTAGACAGTTTCTGGCTCTGGTTCGGAAAGGAGTTTTTGAAAACCTGCATCGTTACGGATCGGGTCCCAGACGGGATCGATCTTCAGACGCGTAACAGAAACGTATTCTCCGGCAGGGACTTTCAGTAGCTGCCCGAGTATTTTTATCGCCTCTTCGGACTGTCCAGTGTGCGCTTCGATTTGGGCTAGTCCTAAAAGAAAATTTGCGCCGACAATCGCATCTTTTTCCATTGGCAATGCCTCTGCCGCTTCTCGCGCGACGCGGAGCGCATCGGCGTAACGTCCGAGGCAAACGTAAACCCAGGCTAACTCTGTTACCGATGTGCGGTCTTCTGGCCGCTCGGCTCGCTGAGATTCGAGTAAGACGCGTGCTTGCTCGCACTGCGGTCTTGTTGCCGCATTTTGGCCGGCAAGCACCTGAATCCCAATTCGCGCCTTTAGCTTCCTTAGGCGCCCGTCGGCTGTGTCGGTCCGTGCAACGTCCGACGCCTTAAGAGCATCAGCGAAATGTCTCTCTAGCACGTCGAGATACACATCCTCCCGAATCATCTGAGAAATCAAAACGCCGTACTGGCTAACTTGCCCTTTGGGGTCCTCCGGTCCTTCCTTCCACCTTCGCCTGGCGCGCTCAATATCGCCGCTGCCATTGATATAGGTAACTCCAAGGTGGTAAGATGCATTTATATTATGCGGGTCGAGCGCTAAAGCGCGGCTAAGCGCTTGTTCAGCATCGCTCCAACGACGAAGGTCAAGATACGAATTGCCGATCTCAGTAGGAATCGAACTCTCGCGCGGATCGAGCTCCAACGCGCGCTCGAATTCGGCAAGCGAGCGGCGCCGTTCACCGCGGCGACGATAAATGGCCGCCCGGAACGTACGACTATCGGAGCTACTTGGCTGGAGTTCGATAGCCCGGTCCAGTGCTCTCAAGGCAGAATCATAGTCACGATGGCCCCAGTAATGAAATACTCCCATCGCCAGGTGTGCCTCCGGCAAATCTGGAGCAATCGCTAGTGCCCGGTCGATATTAGACTTTACCTCCTCCAATTGTGCCGAAGTCAGACGGGTGCTAAACCAGTGCCGATTCAATCGGCTGTAAGCGAGTCGCGCATACGCAAGGGCAAAACTCGGATCCCGCGCCAGCGCTTGCCGATAGAAAGCTTCGGCATGATCGAAAAAATCTACGTTTTCTGTGTTTTCGGCCTGGCGTTGCTGGTATTCACCTTTCAAAAACAGATCATAAGCTTCCGTGTCACGCGTGGGCGCTTCGGCCAAGGCCTTCGCCTGGCTCGGCGAAAGCTTCGCCTGTAGCGCATCGGCAATCTCCTGCGCCACGTCGCTCTCGACTGTAAAAATATCGCTCAGGTTACGATCATAACTCTTCGCCCAGAGATGCGTGTCGCTGCGCGCATCGAGGAGTTGCACATTTACCCGCACTTTGTCGCCAGCCTTTTGCACGGTGCCTTCAAGTACGGTGGCCACGCCGAGTTCGCGAGCCACTGTCTTCAAGTCTTCTGGCTTGCTTTTATATTTGGCGGAGGAAGTCCGCGAGATAACTTTCAGGTCGCCGATACCAGCGAGCTTGGTTAGAATTTCATTCTGGGTGCCGTCCGCGAAATAGGCGTTCGCTTTATCTTCGCTCAGATTCTCGAAAGGGAGGACCGCGATGCTCTTGTAAGGAATCGCCGCGGCCGCGTTCATGAGTTTCTCTTGTGAGCGCCGAAACATCCAAAAATGCAACACCGAGGGCCGTAATCAGGAGCAACGCTGCGACAACAGCAGATTTAACTCGAAAAGCGGCTCTCGCTCGGCTCAACTTCACTGGCAGAGCTGAATTCCCGAGTTCATCCGTATAGAGATTAACAAGCGGCACCCTCAGGCCATGCTTGCCTGTGACTTCTCCGACGTCGTGCAAATGCGATCGCCAGTGAGCATATTGCTCCAAGTCTTCGGCGAAATGCTTCGAGAGGAGAATATGTCCGGCATCGCCACAATACATGACGCGCTGCGCCACGTTAATCCCAGCCCCGAGGAGATTGGACTGATCGTTCACATCCGCGACTGGATTGACCGGGCCACTGTGAATGCCCATGCGTACTTTAAGTTTCGGGTGACTTTGCAGCGCCTTGCTGATTTCTAGCGCGCACTCCACCGGCGCTTCAGGATTGTTTGTAAAGACGAGCACCATCCCATCGCCCGTCGGTAAACGTGTCAACTTTCCCTCAGCTTCGGCGGCACGGAATTGCTCGGTCTCTCGAACAATCTGATTGAGCTTCTGAACCAACTCTTTTTGTTCATCGCTGAGCAGCTTTGAGTATCCGACACTGTCCAGGAACAAAATATGCCCGACCTCAAGGTGGAGATGCGGCTCTTCAACACTCGACATGTTGCCTCCCGCTCGCACGGAATTCGTGACCTTATCTTCTCAAAGCCAATTTTCACTGTCGAGCATGAATAACCGGCTTGAGTGCGCTTCTTCGCGCCCTCTAATCACATTGGCGCCTTATCGTAGGCGCGGACGACAGCATTGTGTCAGCGACTATAGGACTTCGTGAATTGATTGGCGGCTCCGCGCAATCTCTAGCCTCATCACGTCTTTTGTTTGCAATCGCCGAGCGGCGGGCCTCCATTCGGCCTGGCGCAAGGCAACCTTGGTCGCGTCTACCTACAAGACCTCCGAGCCGAATTCGCCGTCGCTCACACGCGTGCGAATTTTCATCTGAGGGCGGACTGCTGCGACTCTGCAGATAATTTTTCCGCGCTCGTTCATGGTGATGCTGTAGCCGCGGCGCAACGTGGCGTCGGGCCCGAGCACTCGCAGAATTCCTTCCATGTGGCGGAAACGGTGCCTTGCGTTTTCGAGCAGGCGCCCGGGTGACGCAACCAATCGCCGATGCAAATCAGCAAAACGGTTGCGGCGCATCGTCAGCTCCCGCGCGGGACTGCGTGCTTGTAACGCGCGCGAGATGTGGAGAAGTCCGCGCTTGTAACTGTCGATCTTGTGCGCGAGGCAGCGCTGCAGAATCTCGCGCGCGTGGTCCAGTCGTTGTTGCGCGTCGCGGACGCGGTTGAGCAACTGGCGCGCGAGCACGCGGGAGCAGCCGTCGATGCGCCGCTGAAGATCGATGATATCGGGCACAATCAATTCCGCGGCGGCGCTGGGGGTGGGCGCCCGCAGATCGGCGACGAAATCGGAGATGGTGAAATCGATTTCGTGGCCAACTGCCACGACGATTGGGACTGCGGAATGAAATATCGCTCGTGCGACAATCTCTTCGTTGAACTCCCACAAATCTTCGATACTACCGCCGCCACGCGTGACGACGATGAGATCCAGAGGCGCAAATGCTTCGTTAGCGAGCTCGCGAATCGCGACGGCGATCTCCTGCGCCGCGCCCGTTCCCTGAACGCGAACCGGGTTGATCAAAATCTGTAACCAGGGTGCGCGACGGCGCAGCACGTTCAGCATGTCGCGAATCGCTGCGCCAGTTGGCGACGTTATTATCCCGATTCGCCGCGGAAATTTCGGCAACGGCCGTTTGCGTTCAGGCGCGAACAATCCTTCCGCTTCGAGCTTGCGCTTGAGCGCTTCGAATTTTGCCTGGAGCACGCCGACTCCGCGCGGCTGAAGAATCTGCACGTTGAGCTGGTATTGTCCGCGCGCTTCGAAAACCGTCACGGTGCCGTAAACCTGCACTTGGGCTCCATCGAGAAGGGGTTGTCGTGGGGGCAACATAGTGTCGCGCCAAACCACACATGAGATCTGGGCGCGCTGATCTTTGAGCGTGAAGTACTGATGGCCGCTCGGATGCAGCTTGTAGTTTGAAATTTCACCATGCACCCACACAGCGCCGAATTTCGTCTCGAGCGTGCCGCGAATGCTCCGCGTGAGCTCGGAGACAGTGAAAATTTTCGACGTCTGCTGGAAGAAATCGGTCGTAAGCTGCATTCGGGTCATAAATTAACCACAGAGATCGCGGAGAGCGCAGAGATTTATTTTTGCTCTGCGGCCTCTGTGCCCTCTGTGGTAACAGGATCATTGAAAATGAGACATTTGATCGTCCTTGACAGTGTCGCGGATACGAGGATGGTCGCGCGCTTATGAAAATTCGCTTCGTCTTCCGTGTCATCGTGTGTGGACTGGTCCTCGCTTTTGTTGGTCGGGCAGGGGGGGATCCACCTGGCCAACAGCATTCCCAGCGGGTATTCAAGGTCGGCGTGCTGGTGTCGTTAACAGGATCGTGGTCGTCGCTTGGGCAAAACACGGTTGCAGCGGTGCAGATTGCCGAAGAGCAACTTGAAGCAGAAGCGATTAGCCAGCACGGCGGATATCGGTTCCAATTTTTTGTTCGCGATACGCAACTCGATCCGTCACGGGCGCTCGACGCCATCACGGACCTCGACCGGCGCGGCGTAAAAATTGTCATAGGTCCGCAATCGAGCGCCGAAGTCGCCATGATCAAGCCCTATGCGGACGCGCACAATATCCTCGTAATCAGCCAGGGCAGCACCGCGTCTTCCCTCGCAATCCCGGGTGACAACATCTTTCGGTTGTGTCCTAACGATACGCGCGAAGCGGAGGCCATCGTGGCGTTGATGTGGCACGACGGAATCCGCGCGATCGTTCCCCTTTGGCGCAATGACGCCGGCAACAACGGTTTGCACGACTCCGTTCAGGCAGCTTTCGAGTTGCAGGGCGGCACTGTCGAATCCGGTTATCAATACGCGTCAACAACTAATGACTTCTCCGTGGCTACCGCCTCGGTGGCGTCACAGATTGAAAATCTGATCGAAGGCGGGACAGACCCTTCCACGATTGGCGTGTATCTGGCTGCGTTCGATGAGGTCGTGGGCGTCTTTCATAGCGCACAAGGAAACACTACACTCTCAAACACCGCATGGTACGGCAGCGATGGAGTCGCCCTTTCCGCCGTTTTGCCTGCCGATTCGGCTGCGGCTGCCTTTGCAGTGAACGCCGATTATCCCAATCCAATCTTTGGACTCGATGACACGCTGCAAAATGAATGGCAGCCGATCGCCGATGCGATTCAGGCGCGCACGGGCATCACACCTGATGCGTTTGCACTCTCTGCTTACGACGCGCTGTTCGTTGTGCAGCGCGCGTTGGAAGACGTGGGGGACTTGAGAAATTTCGTCAATTTCAAGGCGGCATTTGTTGATGAGGCCAATACGTACGAGGGCGTGACTGGATCGACGGCACTCGACGCCGCAGGAGACCGACTGAGTGGTGATTTCGATTTTTGGGCCGTGCGACCACAAGGGGGCGGCTACGGCTGGGTGCGCATCGGAACTTATAACAACGGCGTCCTCACGCTATTCTGAGGACCATCCAAATTACGTTTCTAGCTCGCGGCCGTTGTAGAGGCGCTTGTGCCAAGCGCCTCGGCGTTTGACACAAACGCGCTACACTGTCGAGCAAGAGGATGAGCAGTCCACCCTAATGCAAACCAAACGTGGTCTTCAGCTTGATCGCGTCGTGTTGCTCGGTCGCACATTCGAAGAATATTGCCGCTACTTCCTGCTTAAGCCGGATGATTTAGTAGGAAAAAGAGTCCTGGATGTCGCGGGCGGGGTCAGTTCTTTTTGCGCCGAGGCCAACAAGCTCGCTATAAATGTGACTTCGTTCGATCCAATCTATTTCCTGCCGCCGGAAAAAATCATGGAGCGTTCCGAGCCGGACCTTGAATCGGTTTACCGGGCCATTGGATCTGTGCCGACCTATCGTTGGGGCTATTACAAAAATCCCGAATACATGCGCGAATTGCGCAAACGCGCGTCCACCATGTTTCTCGTGGATTACAAGACTCATCCGGAGCGTTACGTAGCGGGAGAGCTGCCAAGACTATCGTTCGCGGACGGTGAGTTTGATCTGACTCTCGTGTCCTATTTTCTTTTCGCATACCAGGACCGGTTAGGCTACAAGTTCCACCGCGAATCGATCCTTGAAATCATGCGTGCGACGCGAGGAGAAGCACGCGTTTATCCGACCGTGACGTTTGAAGCACAGCCAAGTGATTACATTCCAAGGCTGCAATCCGATCCGGCGCTTCAACGCTTTGCATTCACAGAAATAAAAACCGATTTTGAGTTTCTGGTGAATTCCAACTCCTTCCTCCGCGTGAGGCGCAACTGAATCGGTATAACCGATTACAATCACGATTCGCGGAACAACTCCGCTTGCGCGCCCGCGGGCGGTTTAAGTCCGAGCTTGCGATACGCGTTCGCTGTGGCGACGCGGCCTTGCGGCGTGCGTTTGATGTAGCCTTCCATGATCAAGTACGGCTCGTTCACTTCCTCAATTGTGCCAGCTTCTTCGCCGATTGCGACTGCGAGCGAATTCAATCCGACGGGGCCGCCATTAAATTTGTGAATTAACGTTTCGATGATGCGTTTGTCCCATTGGTCGAACCCGTCGCGATCGATTTCCAGCATCGCAAGCGCGCGGTCGGCCAGTTCAGCGGTGATTTTGCCGTCGGCTTTCACCTGCACATAATCGCGTACCCAGCGTAAAAGATTGTTTGCGGTGCGCGGCGTGCCGCGTGAGCGCGCCGCGATCTCGGCTGCGCCCGCGGCATCAATCTCCACGCCAAGCAAACGCGCGCTGCGCATAATAATTTTCTGCATTTCTTCAGCGTTGTAGTAATCCAGCCGCGCCGTCATACCGAAACGTGAGCGAAGCGGCGCGCTCACCATCCCGGCGCGGGTGGTCGCGCCGATTAATGTGAATTTCGGCAAATTAAGCCGCAAACTTCGCGCTTGCGGTCCCTGGTCGATAATGATGTCGAGCCGGTAATCTTCCATCGCCGGGTAAAGATACTCCTCGATCGCCGGTTGGAGCCGGTGAATCTCATCGATGAACAGCACGTCGCCTTTTTCCAGGCTCGTTAGAAGACCTGCCAGCTCGCCGGCTTTCTCAATCACGGGGCCACTGGTGTTTTTTATGTTTACGCTCATCGCGTTGGCGATGATGTAAGCGAGCGTCGTCTTGCCGAGACCGGACGGGCCGCTTAAGAGAATATGTTCGAGCACGTCTCCCCGCCTTTTCGCCGCTTCCACCATCAACTCCAGGCGCTCGCGCACTTTCACCTGGCCGGTGAACTCGCTGAACGCCGGCGGTCGCAGCGAAATTTCAAAAGCAACATCTGGTTCCGGCGGTTTCATTCGCGGTTCGGATGATTTCATAACATTGCCGCGCGGATCATGCACCACGCGAATTCAAAGCGTTTGGGTAGCGCACGCGTCTCGCGTGCTGGCGATTGCGTCCCGCGATCGCGAACTTTTCTCAAACGTGCAGTCTCTCTCGCGTTATGCATCTATAGAAAAGATTGTTTCGACGCGACGCGAAACCAACACGCGGGACGCGTGCGCTACCCCGAAGGCACGTGATCTCGCGCGTCATTTAGTCCAACTTTTTCGTTAGCACCAGTTCGGTGCCGCGGCGTTTGTGTATATAATCGACTCCATCAAACGCGTTGCGAATGAGATACAAACCAAGGCCACCTGGTTTGATCATATCATGAGAGCGGCCCTTCATTTCGTGGGGAAGGACCTGTTCGCCATAGTCGCGCAGCCGCATGCGCACGCATCTGCGCAGCCCCTCCATTCGCAATGAGATCAGTTGGTCGTCGCGCAAACGGTAAGCGTATCGGATAACGTTTGTGCATGCTTCGTCGACGCCGAGCACCATTAGCAGCCGCTCTTTTTCGGAGAATGGGTAACCATTGAGGAAATCGCGCACGCAGTTGCGCAGCAAGGCAAGATTTGCAGTATGACTGCTGAACTCGACTTTCCTCCTATTCATCGCAACCCGCAAAAGGTGAGCAGATTCCAATGTTCATTCAAGCGTAGAGCGCTTTGAAGTGAGCGGACATGTCCGCGCTTTGAAAGCGGCGACATGTGCCAGCATTTCAAAACGTGATTGGACACTCGCTGAAACCGTTGTTCAATTTTGCGGTATGTGGCGCTCTCTTATTGTACTTTTGCTATTGGCTACGCCGGCGTGGGCGCAGGAGAACGCCACTGCATACGAAGCTCTGCGCGTCGTTGGCACGGAACTCGGGCGCGGCGCTCTGGATCATATCGTGACGATGACCGGGGTGAAAGGCGATCCGCAGCCCGAGAAGTGGAAAATTATTTTGGAAGACCCCGAGGGCCGCGGTGTGCGCGAATTGCAGGTTGCTGAGGGAAAGATTGATTCCACTGATAGACCCGATCGCTCGACGGCCGGTTCTACCGAAGGCGCAACGATCAATGTTTCACGGTTGAACCTGGATTCCAGTGGCGCGTTCGCAGTGGCCAGTCACACAGCGGAAGCCTCGCATACCCGTTTTGCGACAGCGGATTACGCCTTGCGCACGGATGAGCGCGGCGAACCGATCTGGATCGTTACTCTTTTGAACAGATCGTCGCGCCCAGTCGGCACGATATACATCGGCGCGACTCGCGGCACCGTGAAGAGAACCGAGGGAATGTTTGCCGGCGCGACCATGGAGGACGTCGAGAACGATTACGACCAGGGACAAGGAAGCGGCGTCATCAGCGACGTGAAAAAAAGAATTAAGCACGCGTTTCACAGGACACAGGATGAAGCGCGAGGCATGTTCGAAAGAGTAAGACGCTCATTTTCCGATTTCATTAACCGCGAATAATAACAGTAAGTGAACGGGACATCCGATTTTTGGCCGTCTCTGCCTTTTGCAGAGTGGAAAGATACCGCCATCACTCTGCACATGTGGACACAGATCGTTGGCAAGATTCGCTTGACGCTGAGCCCGTGGACCAACCACTCCTGGCACGTCACGCTTTACGTGACTTCTCGCGGGCTAACGACTTCACCGATCCCGCACGGTCTTTCCACGTTCGAGATACAGTTTGATTTTATCGATCACCAACTGCTCATCGATAAAAGTGACGGCGCTCGGCGACGACTCGCACTCAAACCGCAGTCGGTTGCAGAGTTTTATCGGATAGTGATGAAGACATTGAGCGATCTTGAGTTGCCCGTGACGATCAACACCATGCCTAACGAGATTGAGAATCCAATCCCGCTCGACCAAGATGAAGAGCACCGTTCCTATGATCGCGAATACGCGAATCGGTTCTGGCGCGTGCTCGTGCAGAGCGATCGCGTGTTTAAGGAATTCCGCTCGCGTTTTTGTGGCAAATGCAGTCCGGTGCATTTTTTCTGGGGTAGCTTTGATCTCGCCGTGACGCGTTTCTCTGGCCGGCCCGCGCCGCCTCATCCTGGCGGAGTTCCACATTTGCCGGATGAGATTACGCGCGAGGCTTACTCGCAGGAGGTGAGCAGCCTCGGTTTCTGGCCTGGCAATGCCGCCATGCCGACACCCGTCTTCTACTCCTACGCATATCCGGAACCGCCGGGATTCGCAGAAGCAAAAATGCAGCCACGCGCTGCTTTCTATGAGCCCAAGCTGCGCGAATTTATCTTGCCGTACGACGCCGTGCGCACCGCTGAAAACCCGGATGAAGTCTTGCTCGAGTTCGCCCAGAGCGCCTACGATGCCGCCTCAAAGCTGGGCAAATGGGACCGCGCTTCGCTGGAGGAAAAGAAGCCAGCCTTGCATTCTCCGCGGTAACATTCGTAATTAAACGCAATGATTTCTCAATGCGCGGCCGAGCTGAACGCCTGGCGCGAAGTCAAAGATGGCTGGCGGCCGCTTTACGGTGATGTTGATCAATTCGGCGTGGCTGTGGAGTGGCACGACTTTCGGACGGCGCGTGCGTTCGATTGGGGAAAAAGTTTTCATCCGCGCAGTCTTGAGTTTTGTTTGAATCTTGAAGGCCACGGGCAGGTTGGGGCAGCTGGCAAAACAAGCAGCGATTACACGCCGGGAAATTGCGGCTACTACGCGATAGGGGACGAGCCGCTGCCTGCATCGCGCCGCGCGAACGATCATCATCAGTTCGTCACGCTCGAATTCTCGAGAAATCATCTGCAAAAACAGTTCGTCCAAAACGAATCCGATCTGGAACCGGAAATTCGGCGCGTCATTTTCGGGGATAAGGATGAAAACGTGGTTGCGCCCGTGAGGCCGATGTCGATCGAACAACGCGGCGTAGTTGCGACGCTGGCGGACCCGCCAGTGGCGAAAGCCGCGCAGATTCTCTGGTATCAAGCCAAAGCGCTCGAACTTATGGCGCATTTTCTTTTTGCGCCGAAAAATCCGGAATTTTTTTGCATGCGGCAAAAACGCGTAGCGCGTGAGCGGGTCGAACGTGTTAAAGAAGTTCTGGCGCGTGACCTGGCAAATCCGCCGACACTGGAAATGATCGGTCAGGAGGTGGGCTGTAGCCCGTTTTATCTAAGCAGGATTTTTTCCCGCGAAGTCGGTCTGACTATTCCGCAGTATTTGCGCAATCTGAGGATGGAACGCGCAGCGGAGCTGTTGCGCACAGGACGGTACAACGTCACCGAGGCAGCAACAGAAGTCGGATATTCGAGCCTGAGCCATTTCAGCAAAGCCTTTTGCGAGACTATCGGTTGTTGTCCCGTGTTGTATCCGGCGGCGAAGAATGTGATTCTGGATCGCTGAAGCAGTGAAATGTCCAACGCTCTGCTCGTCATGTTGAGCGAAGCGAAACATCTCTGATTGCCATTTCAGCGCCGGGAGAAGGAATTGGTCCAGAGATTCTTCGCTTTGCTCAGAATGACAATGAAGCTTGACGCTTTAAGTGACCTGTCGCTTTAACGCTCCAACGCTTTAACGATCAGATGAAAATCACCCGCGCGCTTATTTCCGTTTCGGATAAGACCGGCATCGCCTCGTTTGCTCGCGCGCTTGAGCGCCAGGGCGTGGACATCATTTCCACCGGGGGAACAGCTGACCTTTTGAGGAAGGAAAAAATTCCGGTGCGCGAGATTTCCAAATTCACTGCTTTTCCGGAGGTTCTAGATGGTCGGGTCAAGACATTGCATCCCCGTGTGCATGGCGGTCTTCTCTTCAAGCGCGGCAATCGGAAGCACGAAGCCGAAGCGCGCGAATGCGGCTTCGAGCCGATCGATCTCGTCGTGGTGAACCTTTATCCTTTCGAAGCGACTATTGCGAAGCCAGGCGTCAAACTGGCTGAAGCAATTGAAAACATCGATATCGGAGGACCATCGATGATTCGCAGCGCGGCGAAGAACTATGAATCGGTCACCGTAGTTGTTGATTCTGCAGATTACGACGCGGTGCTCGAAAATATCCGGGATAACGATGGAGAAACGACGCTCAAACTGCGCGAGCGCCTCGCTATAAAAGCCTTTAGCAGGACCGCTGAATACGATCGCGCGATCAGCGCGCTTTATGGCGATTTCGACAAATATTTCGAAAAACTACACGGCAAGGAACTCTCCTTTAACAACATTCTCGACATCAGCGCCGCCACGAATTTGATTGCCGAATTCGAGGAGCCAACCGTCGGGATCTTGAAACATACCAATCCCTGCGGTGTCGGCTCGGATGCCGATCTTCGCAAGGCGTGGGACAAGGCGTTTGTCACGGACAAACAGGCTCCCTTCGGCGGGATCATCGTCTGCAATCGCCCGTTGAGCGAGCCGCTGGCAAAAGTCATTAGCGAAATTTTCAGTGAAGTGATCATTGCGCCGGATTTCGACGGCGAAGCGCGCGCCATCCTGCAGAAGAAAAAGAACCTGCGGCTGATTCGATTGTTAACACCAGCGACGCAAGCAAGGCCCAAGATGGATGTGCGCTCCGTCTGCGGCGGCGTGCTGGTTCAGGACGCGGACGTTGCCGAAGAAATAAAGTCCGGCGGTGGCCGGATCGTCACAAAGAGGCGACCGACTAAGACGGAACTGAACGCGATGTTGTTCGGGTGGCGCGTAGTCAAACACGTGAAATCAAATGCGATTGTTTACGCCAAAGCGGACCGGACGCTTGGTGTTGGCGCCGGGCAGATGTCGCGCATCGACGCGTCGCGCATTGCAGTTTGGAAAGCAAAAGAAGCCGGGCTTTCACTCAAAGGCAGTGCGATCGCGAGCGATGCTTTTTTTCCATTTCCCGATGGCTTGATCGCCGCGGCGGACGCCGGTGCGACGTGCGCAATTCAACCGGGCGGTTCAGTTCGGGACAAAGAAGTGATTGCCGCCGCTAACGAGCGCAACATGGCGATGATATTCACCGGCATCCGTCACTTTCGCCACTAGGCGACCTCGTTGATGAGACGGATGTCTCGATCGGTTCAGCCGCCACGCGTTCTGAACATCGAAGATTTGCGACGGGCGGCGAAGCGCCGACTTCCGCGCGTCGTGTTTGACTACATCGACGGCGGCGCAGAGGGCGAATGGACGTTGCGCGCGAACTGCCGCGCGTTCGAGGCGGTAACATTGCGGCCGCGTTGTGCGGTCGCAACACCAGTGTGCGATCTGCGCACCACCGTGCTTGGCATTTCGCTCCCCATGCCGCTGATCCTCGCGCCTGTTGGAAGCTGTCGGCTCATGTATCCTCGCGGCGAAGAAGCGGCCGCGCGCACAGCCGGCAGTGCCGGTATCACCTGCACGCTGTCGACGCTCTCGGGTTGCCGCCTTGAGGATGTTGCAGCCGCATCCGAAGGGCCGGTTTGGTATCAACTGTATCTGGTCGGCGGGCGTGATTGTGCCATAGCAGCTATCGAACGCGCGCGCCAGGCAGGCTTTTCGGCTCTTGTTGTCACGATCGATACGCCGGTGGCGGGTTTCAGGGAACGCGACCTCCGCAATGGCGTTAAGGAACTTCTTAGCGGCAAACTCCCAGCGATGCTGCCATTTGTGAATCAGCTTTTTACAAAGCCTCGCTGGCTCGCGGCTTTTCTCGCGGACGGCGGACTGATGAAATTCGAGAATGTCGTGATCCCGGGAAAAGGACCGATGCCGTACGCCGATGTCACCGCTGCGCTCGAGCAGTCCGTGGTGACTTGGAGTGATCTCCCATGGATTCGCCAGGCGTGGAACGGGCCCATCGTGATAAAAGGCATCCACGCGCGAGAGGACGCCCGCCGCGCAGTGGACGAGGGAGCGAACGCGCTGGTCGTTTCGAATCACGGCGGTCGCCAGCTCGACGGCGTCGCGCCGACTTTGCAAATTCTACCTGAAGTTGTGGCAGCCGTCGGCGACCGCATCGAGGTCCTGCTGGATGGTGGTATTCGTCGTGGCAGCGATATTTTGGAGCAGCAGGCGACGTAGGTGTTGCACGCGCAATCGAGATTTTGCGCACCGATCTCATTCGCACTCTCAAGCTCCTCGGCTGCGCATCAATCGCAAAATTGGATCGATCTTTTGTAGATGTCCCGCCGGGTTGGCTCAGAAATTGATCACGCGATCCCCCTCAGGTTCGAAAGTCGCCACATCCAAATACAAAGGATGGCGGCAACGATGAGCGCAACCCAGCTTACGCCCATTGGAATGCTATGGGTTCCCACCGTGACTGGGGCGTGATTGATCAATCGCAGGAGGTGACCAATGGCAAAAATACCGAAAATGACGCTCGCGACGCGTAACCCGGTTGTTGGTGAGTTCATGGGCGCATTGTTGCGGTTGCTCAAAGATTTGCCAGCAAAAAACTCAAGACGATTCGAAATTAACCTCTCCTGAGTGATGCGGCCTGCACCAGGACCCCAATGACTGCAAGACCCAAAAACACGATAGTCGATCCTGATGGCGGAAGAACGATCGCGTTTTCAATTAAATGCGCGCCGATGAGCGAAGAGACGACGATGAGAGCCCAATCAAATACAACGAGTATGAGAACGGCCCCGAGAATTCCGCCTACTACAAAAACGATTGTAGAGTACTCCGCATGGTGAACAAAGAATGCAGCGGCGATCGCCCCGGCTAGCTTGCCGCCTGCGAGAAAGCCAACGACCGCGATCGCAATCTTTTGTAGGAACAGGGCGAGCAACGCTCCAATCAAGCCAAGAACGATGGCGACGGTAAGTTGGAGGAGCGCCGATGGCTCATTAACCAGATGTGGCGTCAGCTCTACGCCCGCCAGGAAGCCCACAGCTGCGACGCACAGCCAGAAGAGTTTTCGCCCGAATAACAAAATCACGATGCCGATCAGCGCGCCGACAAGCGGAACAGTGAAGTGCATCGAATAAGTTTGAATGGCCATGCTTGTGGAGGCGTTTGTATCAAACGCCGTTCTATTTGATCTCGGTGCTTGACACAAGCACCGCCACACCGTTCGCGCCTCGTTGCGGATGGTTCATCGGGCTGGTGGGATTTGAACCCACGGCCTCCTGGTCCCGAACCAGGCGCTCTACCAAGCTGAGCCACAGCCCGAAGTGGATTAGTCAATCTGGAATGTCCAAGCCGAAGCGTCCCTTACATCGCGTATCTTACGGTAGATGGCAAGCAATCCAAAGTCGTCGGCGCAGAATGAGTTGACCATACCGGCGACTGGGGTAACGGGCATTTCAAAAACGAACAAGCACCTCACGCAGCGAATCATTCCACCAAATGCTAAACAACCCATGCCGGCAGACGATCGAACACTTGCCTTGGCGATTCTTTTACTGGGGCGGAGTTGGTATTCTCTTCGTGTGGGCTGCCTGGCAAAGATTTAAGCTTCCGCTCGATCTGATCGCTGATCCTGATACATGGGGATATCTGTCACCAGCGCTAAGAAAGCTAACGGGCGGCGAGTTTGGTCATCCGCACGCACGCAACTTTATTTATCCGGGATTCGTTTTTCTGTTGCTGCGCGTTTTTGGTGATTTTCGTGCGATTACTGTCGCACAACATTTCTTTGGGCTGTTAGCTGGGGGAATTTTATTGCTCACGTGGCAGCGGGTCCGTGTTTTCGTGGCGCATCCACTAATTGCTCGCCGCGTTTACTACGCACTGGGACTACTTGCCGCTGGCGTTTTTCTTTTGGCGAGCGACCCCATTCTCTTTGAGAAGCAGCTTCGACCTGAAGGGGTGTGTGCGTTTCTGTTCAGCATCAATCTTTATTTCGTGATCCAGTTTAGCGCCTGCTGTTTCATAGAGCGGCGACGAGCCGCCTCGGTTGTGTATGGGATCGCGGCGGTGTTCAGCTCGATTCTACTAGCCTCGGCAAAGCCAAGCTTCTGGCTCGCCTCGATCGTCGCGCTGCTACCCATCGGGATCATGTTCTTCCGCCAGGGCTGGTTCCGGGAAAAGATTTTGCTCGCTGGCGGGGCGGCAGCGAGCGCGGCATTGTTGTTGTTGCCCGAGCACTTTCTTGCCCGCAACGATGAGGCGAGCCAAATCTTTTTGCCGGCCACGCTGTTCGTGATTCACGCCGATCTGATTCGCGATCAAATCGCCGACGATCTTAAACACAACGCGACGGTTCCCTATTCGCGAGAGTGGCTCGGGCGCGTCCGTGTTGCGCTCAGTACCGAAATCGCGAAGTCTGCCGCGACTGGCTCGCGAGTTTGTTCAACACTCGGTTTTGATCCTGATTACCTAAAATATGAAAAGACTTCGATCGCAGCACAATTACGCAGGGACTTCGGCAAGAATGTATCTAGCCTCTGCGCATTTTACCGGTTCTACTACTGGCGAATCTGGCGGCAGCGACCGTTGCTGCTCGTTAGAAAGATCACGCGGCAAATGCGGATTTTCTATGCACCGACGTGCCCCGCCTACCGGCAAACAAGGTCTCGGTCGCTCGGCGATGAATATCAACGCGGTGTGACTTCCCTCAGTACGGAGCTTTATGGAGCGACTTTGACGGCTTACCGACCCGCCACGGAGTTTATCAATCGGACAAAAGCGCTGGCTCAAAGCGCGCCGGTTGTGCAACAGCCGGCTTATGTCCGTAAGCCACTCCACGTTTTGGCAAGAACGTACCTGCCATTGCTTCTGATCGCGGTGCCGTCCAGCGTGGCAGTGTTACTGCGGGAAAAGTGGCGGAGACACTTAGGCTGGCTCGCGGCTTTGGTCGTGTTCGCATATTCATATAATATGGCGAGTTGCCTGGAAGTAGCGGTCGTTCATTCGCTGGAACTTGGTCGTTATGTCACGGTGCAATTGTTCTTTACGATTCTCGCGCAATTTCTTGCCCTATGGTTTATCCTCGAATTGGCCCTTGAAATGCGCAGTTCTATAAAGGCGCGCAACGCTTGACGTAACTGGCGTCGGCAGGTCCGATGCAGGCGCAAGTTACTAGCAAATCAGTTCGCCCGAACTTCGAAGACTTTGGCGAGCAGGCGTTTTGGGGGTTGACAACGAGGCGCTTCGCTCGGAAAGTCAGCACTCATTTTTACCATGCTCGCCCCGCAACTTGTCCCGTCCGCCCTTACAAGCAGCGTGCCGGTCATTCTTCAATTCCCGACGGAAGCATTACGCCCCGTTCGATCCTTGCGCCATATGACGACTCAACTTCTTACTGAAGCAGCCCAGGTGATCCCCAATCAGCAACTATTGATTAATGTTGTTTCCAAACGGGTGCGTCAGCTTGGCTTGGGGCATCGACCGCTGGTAGAGACGACGCCGCGGATGTCGTTGACCGATATTGCGCTGAAGGAAATTATTGCTGGCAAGCTGGCTTACGAGTCGCTCGAGGATTCCTCGGACGGCGCTTAATCCCTAACACGGTTCGGCGCGGGAGCTCGCGTTTTGCGAGCTGGGGCCCGTACGCAATATGGCGAGCGAATCGATCACCAATCGCAAAGCGCTTCGCGACTATCGCATTCTGGACCGCTACGAAGCGGGCATCGAGTTAAAAGGCAGTGAAGTCAAATCCATCCGCGGAGGCAAAGCAAACATCAGCGACGCTTTCGCGCGAATCGAAAACGGCGAAGCTTTCCTTTACAACGCTGACATTCAACCCTACGAACGCGCCAGCCACGAGATCCCTCCCGCAAAACGCGTCCGCAAATTGCTGTTGCATCGGCAGGAGATCGATAAGCTCTATGGCGAAACACAGGTGAAAGGCCGGGCGCTTGTCGTTCTCAAGCTCTACTGGAAAAATGGAAAAGTAAAAGCCGAGCTCGGCGTCGGGCAGGGCAAAGTCGCCGGTGATAAGCGGGCTGATTTGAAGAAGCGCGCTGTCGATCGCGAGACGGCGCGTGAAATCGCGCGGTTCAACCGGAAGCACGGTTGATCGTCTCAAGGAGTGACGGCCTCCCAACCGTCACTTTCGCTCGACCCCGAAGCCTTTGGGGATCGTTCCTTATGCACAACCGCCTGCTGCGAAACTTTCGTATTTCATTATAAACCCCGAGATGAATTTTCGTTTTGTGTTGGTAGCAGTCGCCTCCCTACTGGTGGCCTGGCTAATCGTTCGGTTCATTCGCGCCGCACTCTATCCTCTGCGCGGAAAAGTTGTCCTCATCACCGGTGGCTCGCGCGGGCTTGGCCTCGTGCTCGCGCGACACATTTGCGCGCGAGGCGGCAACGTCGCTCTCATTGCCCGCGATCCTGAGGAACTGGGGCGCGCAAAAGCCGATCTCGCGCCGCACGGTGGTGTCGTGTTGACGATTGAATGCGATTTGCTGGATGTGGAACAAATTCGGTCCGCTGTTCGTAGAATCATCGATCGCTTTGACAAGATCGACATCTTGATCAACAACGCGGGTATTATCGAAGTCGGTCCACTTGAGCATATAACGCCGGATGATTTCGAGCGCGCCATGCGATTGCATTTTTGGGCGCCTTTGGAATTGATTTCACAGGTCGTTCCGGAAATGCGTACCTGGGGCGGTGGCCGCATTGTCAATATTTCTTCCATTGGCGGCAAAGTTGCGGTGCCGCATATGGCGTCCTACAGCGCAAGCAAATTTGCGCTCACCGGTTTGTCCGATGCGGTGCGTGCGGAGCTGGCCCGCGACAACATTCATGTGACGACCGTCGCGCCAGGAATGATGCGCACCGGCTCGCATGTGAATGCCAAATTTAAAGGCAAGCATGACAACGAGTTTGCCTGGTTCGCTGCTTCCGCCGGAGCGCCGCTGATCTCTATGAACGCCGACCGCGCCGCGAGAAAAATTCTTGCAGCCTGCCGTCGTGGTCAGCCGTCGCTCACGCTCACTTTTGCTGCGCGCGCGGCGATCGCTGGGAATGCGCTTTTCCCAAATCTCACAGGGTACGCAATGAAGATCGTAAATCGGTTTTTGCCCGAAGCAGCGAATGAAGAGGGGAATCAATCGCGGGCCGGCTCGCAGCTCCGCCGATCAACGCCAGAATGGATGACGCGTCTGGCCGATCGCGCGACGAAGAAAAATAACGAAGTCAGAAGCAAGCCGTAGCGATCGCTCTTATTCCCGCCCGGATTCAATTGGACGTTGGACGTTGGGCGTTGAGCGTTGGACGTTTTGAGGCAGATGCCAAAGCGTCTCTTCGTTGCAATCGATTTGCCGGACTCAACGCGGCAGTTGCTTGCAGACCTTGATCCGGATATTCGCGGTGTGCGCTGGACTGACCCGGCTCAGATGCACCTGACGCTCGGTTTTTTCGATGATATTCCAGACGATGTCGATTCTGCCCTGCGCGAAAAACTCAGCGCGATCGACTTTGGCGCGTTCTTTCTACCTGTTCGCGGTGTCGGCGCATTTTCCGCAAAAGGCGTTCCGAAAATTGTCTGGATCGGCGTCGGTAAGGCGCACCCTCATCTGTTTCAAATCCACAAACGCGTGCAGGAAGCCGCGCTGGCCGCTGGGTTGGAGCCGGAACTGCGCCCCTGGCATCCGCACATTACGATTGCGCGCTGCCGCGACGTCGGGCCGCGATCGCTCCGAAATTTCTTAAAGGCGAATGCCAATTTCGATGTAGGAATAATCCGCGTGGAAGCTTTCCATCTTTATTCGAGCAAACTAACACCGGCCGGGCCAATTCACACACGCGAGATGAGCGTGCATTGCCGCGATGAAAAATTGTAGGCCGTCTCTGTGAGACGGCATGTGTTTAGCGCCAAAGGTGCGGCACTCATGTCGAAGCCTGGGGCAGCGTCCCAGGATTCGTGGCACGCAAACAGGCGCTAGCGCTGAAAGCGCGGTTCACAGGTGACATCATTCGTTACATCATTGGCACAATAATCATTTCGCGAGGGTATTTTTTTGGATTGAGAACCATCACTGAACTAAATCGCGCTTTCAGCGCTTGGTTACCCGGATGATTGGTTTCCCTGGGGCGATGCCCAGGCTAACGCTTGCACAGCGCCTTTGGCGCTAAACACGTACGGCAAGGGCGGCGTCTGACGCAGACGCCCTATAATCCTTTGCTTGAGAGCGGCGCGGCCACATGCTCGAGCGAACGCCGCTCGGCCGGCACCCCAATCCATGCTTCAATCGCCGCGCCGAAAATCATCAATGCCGCAGCCACCAAATATCCGATGAACAATGCCGTAATGGATCCGGTGCCGATGATCCATCCGAACAGGACTGGCGCGCCGACGCCGCCTGCCAGCGTTCCGATCGCGTAAAAAATTGCGATTGCCACCGCACGAATTTCCAGCGGAAAAATTTCGCTCACCGTAAGGTATGCCGAGCTCGCCGCCGCCGACGCGATGAAGAAAATAATCGTCCACGCAAGAGTCTGCGTTTGTGCGGTAAGCACGCCCGCGTGAAAAAGCCACCCGGTCAGCGCGAGTAAAATTCCTGCGAGCCCATACGTAAGAGTAATCATTTGTTTGCGTCCGATTGTGTCGAACAGATGCCCGAGCAGTACCGGGCCGAGCACATTCCCCAACGCGAATGGCAAGAGATAACCACCCACATTTTGCTCGGGCACGTTGTAAAACCGCATCAGGACCAGCGCGTAAGTGAAAAAGATCGCGTTGTAAAAAAAGGCCTGAGTAGACATCAGCACGAAACCGAGAAACGAACGGCGACGATGTTCGTGCACGATCGCGTCCCAGATTTCCCGCCAGGGCGTATGCGTGCGCGTTCGAATGCGCGTCGGCAGGATCTCGCTATAGCGGCGGTCTATGACCGCCGAACGTTTCGTTCCCATAATCTTTCGCTCCACTTCGGCAACGATTTCTTCCGCCTCGAGATTACGTCCATGGATCATGAGCCAGCGCGGACTCTCCGGAATCCAGCGGCGAAAGAAAATCACGATGAGCCCAAGCGTCGCGCCGATTCCAAATGCGCATCGCCAACCGAGCCACGTCGGGACATAGCGCGGATTCAGCAGCAGAAGAGTGCCCGCCGCGCCCATGGCCGCGCCGATCCAGTATGATCCATTGATAATTAAATCAACTCGGCCGCGCACGCGCGCCGGAATCAGTTCATCGATTGCCGAATTGATAGCCGCGTATTCGCCGCCAATGCCCGCGCCCGTTATCGCGCGAAACAATGCGTAGCTGCAGAAATTCCAGGAGAAAGCGGATAGCGCCGTTCCGATGAGATAAACCGCAACCGTAATGAAGAAGAATTTCTTGCGGCCAAACCGATCGGTCCCGTAGCCGAAAAGCAGCGCGCCGAGCACTGCGCCTGCGAGGTAACACGTCGCGCTCGCGCCGACCTGCGTAGCGCTTAAACCAAGCGTCTCATGTCGCGTTAAGATTCCGCCAACTGCTCCAGCCAACGTCACTTCGAGTCCGTCGAGAATCCACGTCGCGCCGAGCGAGACGACGATGAGCCAGTGCCACGAGCTCCAAGGCATCCGGTCCAACCGCGCCGGCACATAGGATTCAATCGTTTCGCCAGTTGCCATGCTGCCAGTCTTTTCGCGCAGAGAAGCGCGCGACGCAAAATACGATGTTGCCGAATGAATCAAGAAGCTGCGCGTGTCGCCACGGCGCTATGCGCAGTCCTCATGCCGGCATAAGGTTTGGAGTTCTGTCTTTAGGCGGCTTGCGCTTGGACGTGGCAGCAGACCGCATGAATGCGGAACTCCCAACGGGTGGGTGAAGCTCAGACGCCCCGCAGGGGCGTGGCTACAGAATTCATGAGATAGCTTCCAACACTTCGACGGAATCGCCTTTGTGCAGCATGCCTTCCACGATGACCGCACCGTAAACACCGGCTATCCCCTCGTGAGCTTGCGCCACTTTCTTCAGTATCGCTGGTGTTTTTTCGCCGGTGTCGGGATCGAGTGTGATCATCACGCAGCGTGCATCGCGTTCCAAGATC
>QHOK01000127.1 GCA_003218755.1 Verrucomicrobiota bacterium | reverse complement strand
AAGATTGAAACCCCGGGGATTGGAAAGTTGCGGCACTGGAAAAGGTAAAAGGTGACGACCGCGCTACCTTTAGTCTCTGTGAAACCACCGCACCTGGCGATGACAATCACCTGCTGCCTGCCTAGTTTACCGGTCGTTTTAAAACCCAATCTACAATCCATGCAGATTCTAGTGGTTGAAGATGACGTCCAGTCAGCCAGGCTGGTTTCATCCGCTCATCGAAGCAGGGCACGATCCGATTTTCGTTCATAATGGCGAACGAGCGTTGGATAAAGCAAAGGAGACACCGTTCGATTTAGTCGTGCTGGATATCATCCTGCCCGGAATGGACGGGTTTAACGTCCTGCGGCATCTACGTTCCCAACATACCAAAGCCGCCCAAACGGTAGCGCATCGGCAATTAGATCGACGCCGCGATGATATTTGCGGGGGCGGACTTCGTAAAGGTGTCGCGGGCTAGTCATCGCAAACGCACCAGGACAGAAGTGCTCCCACAGCATGGCCAGCAAAGCATCCAACCGACCAAGCGGATGAAAGTGGAAGACGGCTTCACGATCTAACGAGAAAGAGATAAGCCACGGCAGGGCGTCGTGGCAACGTTGTTGGCGATCATTCCCTCAGGGATACTCATTGCGCTACCGCCTTCAGCTGCTCCTGCGCCCACTGAAGGTCCTGCTGCATTCGTGTCCGGCGCGCCGCCATTTGCTTCTGGAAATCAGCGTCACCAGCGTTGGCATCGAGGAGCGCAAGCTCCTTCCGAACCATGCTAACGAAACCGTTGAGCACTTTCACCAACGCGTCACGCTGCTCTTTACAAGCTTGGCTGTCGGTGTGGTCGCCGCATTCTTGCTGGAACAATTTGGCGGCGGGCTCAATCTTCGCCCGCTCCAGCTCAATCAGGTAGCTCAGCGGAAGCGCTTGCGCGGTCATCGCCAGAATCAGCGCAGCAGCGGCAGCAACCGCCTTCACCACGAAACGCTCAGGGGCCGTTGGCTTCATCGATTGGTTAGATTATCAACCAGGGGACTTGTCTAACGTCCTGTCCTCCTTCAAGTATCCATATCGCGCGTGTTGAACTATCTGATTGCTCCTCTAGCACCGTCACGGCCGTGACGGTAAACTCTTGGCGCTGACGAAATGTGTCGCCAAGGTAAAACACAACACCCTGTTGAAGACTGCCAACAGGGACGACGTCAATAACAGGTTGGAATACTGAGCATGACGCGAGCAGAACTACGCTCGCTGCGATAGCGCATGTGGAAGCCCACAACATGTAACGAGAATTAGACTGCATCTTGCAATCTATTTCTGGCTCCATAGAGGGAAGTGTCCGTTAAAAGGCGGCAGGATAGCAAGCTCGCATTCGTAAAGCGTGCAGGAATCGTTGATGACATGTTCTTAACCGCGCAGTCATACGGCGCACAAATGCGATTGTAGCGCGATCCTGCGAAGCGGGGCGAGCCATCGGCTAACGTTTTTTGCGAATGCCCGGAGTTAATCGTCAAGGGCAAGCGCATATCGTGTCCACCGCAACACGATCAGCTCCCCCCGTTTGCATGTTATTGTCTCGGTAACCTAGAGACTGATTTGGTACCTGGTGATGTGCCGTGGTTGTTGTAGTGGTCTGACGCGTCGCCGTTGTCGTTGTCTGGGGTTCACTCGCGCAAGAAACCAACACCATCGCCACTATAGAGAGCACTGAGACAAGAACGATGGACTTTTTCATAGCGAAAACTCCTTCTTTAATCACAGTTTCCCAAATATCATTCATTGTAAAGTGTACAGGAATCGTCGATGGCATATTGGCTGGAATCATTGCCATCCGGCAATCAAAAACGATTCTAGCGCGATCCTGTGCAGCGGTTAGGCCAATTCCACGATTCTTGCAATAGTCTTGCAAGCGCCAAACGTACACGAGGGGAGGCATAAGCCCTCTCAAGGCTGTGCCGAATCAAGAAAGCCGGTTGGGGTTGGGCTGGGTCTCAGCCGTTGATTCCGACGGGCGAACGATCTGGATTGCTGACGCTCATCGCGACGGAAAGCGTTATGTTGTGCGATCGGACGAAAAGCTGACGGCGTTTGTGGAACTCGAATCAGCGATAGTCAATCAAAAGCCAGCAAAGGCAGTATGCATAAGAAGCAAAAAATACTGACGATTGTGGCGCTAGCAGTTTTTGGCGTCATCATCTTCTTGCATTATTACGATCCTACTGAGGCGATATTTTATGAAAAGCTTTTCGGCGGCGTTCAGCACGGCACGGCGCACCCGGCAATTTTTGATGTTCACATGCCGCTATTCGTGCTGGCCGTATTCTACGCCGGGCTTTTTTTTCTGCTGCAAAACAAGCGTGGGTCATAGTTGGCAACAGATTCGATGCTGCTGTTGGAAATACCGCCGTGGCGGGTGTTTCATTTAAGATCGGTCGCAGAAATGGGGATCGTATACTCTCAATCTGGATTGCTGACGCGCACCGCGACGACGGGAAGCGTTTCGTTGTCCCACGCTGATGAAAAGCTAACCACCTTTCTGAAATTGGAATCAGTGACTCTAGGTCAGGAGCGGCTGATGCCTTCTCGCATTCGCGTCAGATGAATAGAGAGCTTGAACAAGAAATAGTAGAACCCGTAGTTGCTCAGCGTGAACGTTCGGGTTCTGGTCATGTGCTCAATGTCGAGCGCGCGAAGATCGAAGTTTACAAATCGATCAAGGAGCGCAACGGAGTCGGGCAAATCTCCATATTGCGGCAGATAGAACAGTGAGCTTACCTTTTGCCGTCGCACGTGCTCGATATGATCGACTGGAAGTTTGCCGCTGACAGGCCGAATCGATTCGGTGTAGTCAGCGAAGGCGATGATGGGGCAATACATAAGGCGCGGTCCGAGGTACCGGCGATTCCGCAGGTCAACATCACAACTGTTCGACATGACCATTACGTGTCGAGCGTTCCCGATGCGCGGGTTGGGCAGGTTTGTGACGGGGAGATCCGTCAGGCCGTCGCCTTGAAAAATTACCGGCTCTCCACGGAGCCGGTCGGTATAAAGTCTTTTGTCAATGTTCGGTGGGAACTGACTCAGTTCAGCGAACAGATCCTGCTGGTCGGCTGTCGAGAGGTACTTCGGCAGGAATGCACGGAAGTCCTCAAATTGATCAGCCATATTGTCATATTAGATCCCAGAAGCGGTCGTTGATTGCATCTAGCGCAGCTTGTGGCGTCTCCACTGTCTCAGTAACGAGTCGCGTTGCGAATCGCTCGAGGATTGCCAGTTGTGTTCGCTCATTTGTGTAATCGGCCAGATGATATGGCGAGAAAGACTCCGCGTAAGCTGGTGATGCATGTGTGTACAGCGACGTGGTCGCCGATAACGGCGCTTGGTGCGGTCGAACCGGCATTGCGCATGTCGCGGCCAGGAGCGGATATATGGGCCAATCAGACCAGCTGCTAGTCATAACGAGGATTCAATGAACGCAGAAGTTCTGGAGTTAGCAAGCTAAAGAAGAGCCGTTTCTCTGCAGCGTGCGCTTCGGCAAGGAACGCACTGAACGCGGGCGCCAGACCCTGGGTTAACTGTGGAGACTCAACGTAAGCGTCGATGTCTATTGTCGATCCGATCTCTGTAGGTTTGGTCGTAAGGGCCATACCCGATCCAACTTGGAGGACAAGCTTGCAAGCCCGGTCAGCCATGATGGTCCGCAAGAACGTTCCCAGTTCAGTAATTGGGCGCTCTGCAATGGCTAGTGATAGAGTCAATCTCGGCAGAATGTTCTCACCGAAGAAGTTGACATATCGTAGTCCGAATCGGTCCACGGTCTGAACCAAATCTGTAGGTGTCAGGAGGGCAACGATTGCATTAAACTCTTGCAGTAACGCGGGCCATCCCGGGTACGGAACGCTGCGTGGCCCGAACGTAACATGTTGCGGACTGACTAGTACAACTCCCCGATCTCCCTCGAGGCGATTCTCTGGTTGGTATTTTAGGTTGGGATCGGCCGCACGAGATTCGAAAGGTATCAAACCCGCTGGAAGGGTCACCATCCGCGGGAACTCGTCTCGCATGGCAGAATAGACTACTCCTGCGACTGCTTGTGGGGGTACCTGCGTTTGGAAACGAATCTCTGTTACGACCTCGACTATTGGGCAAGGATCTATCCAAACTGGCAATTCCGTCGTCGCGGCCGTCTGTAAAGTTGGCATCTCTCCGACTATAGCATTTTTCCGGCGTGTTCCATCTAGCGTTTTGCGAATCGATAACGAAGAATCTTTTCGTTTCCGATCTACGGAACAGTTGCACAGGTTGGAAAAACTTTATTAAGGATTTCCGCCCTGTGTTTGTTTTCTACGGCCAGCGCAAGCCTTTGCATTCATCCGTTGCGAACCATTGAAACTTCTCTGCTAACCATAGTTCCTGCTCCGGGCGACCGTATTCCGCGGCTGTCTCCCTTTTATCGGCTATACCTAGGACAGCCAATGCTTCCATTTCCTT